>JALYPS010000333.1 GCA_030856285.1 Pseudomonadota bacterium | reverse complement strand
AGATCGATCAGCCGGTCCGTCGGGCTTGAGCCCGCGAACGCGCCCGCAGCGCCCGACGCCACATAGCCGATCTCACCCCAGACGGCGCTGGCGTCAGCTACGATCGGATAGCTCAGGAAACCTTTCGGCTTGTTGACCCCGTCGCCGGTGACAAAGGCGGCCGTCTCCTGCGCCGCGAAGGCGTCCTCGACCTCGGCCGCCAGCCACTCGTCCAGGTCGATCAGGGCGTCGTCCAGCAGCGACTGGGTCGCCGCCGGATTGGCGTACAGATCGGCCGAAGGAAACTCCAGCAGCGCCAGGGTAGCCGGATCCGTCTCCGGCCGCGCCGCCGTCTCGGCGACCCAGCCCGAGGCCACGCCCGCGGTGGACACCGGCTTGCGGAACACCCCCGCCCCGACCGTCCGCACCGTGGCGATCTCGCGCATCGGCGAGCCCGCCATCAGCCGCCGCTCGATGGCCCGTTCGGTCTGCTCGGGCACCACATAGCCGGCCGAATTCGACGCCGTCGAAAGCCCCGCCTTCAGCTCCAGCCCGAACGACTGCCCAGTTTTCAGATAGCCGTCGAACGCGGCTTTCGTCTCCTCCCCATGCAATGGGCAGGGGGACCGCGAAGCGGTGGAGGGGTGGAGGAAGGTCGCATCGCGACCTGACGACGGGCCTCCGGACTCGATCCCCGGCCGCCTCCCTTCGCTCACGACCCGGTCCAGCCGCGCCTGCGCCGCCCCGACCGCCTGATCGATCCGCGCCACCTTTTCCTCCAGCAGCGCATCCGCCGAGCTCTTCCGCTCGATCTCGTCCAGCCGGGCGTCGTTGGCCCCTTTGAACGCCTCGAACGCCGCCATCATTTCATGCATGGCTGCGCGCGCCTCGGGCGTGCCCGAGGCCTGTTTGGTCTCTTTCATGGTATCTCCGGTTGAAGAACCGCGGATCGCGGTTAGGGTGCGGGCGTGGGAAATTTCGCCCGAAAGATCATCGACGCCGTCCAGCATTCGATGCTGGACCGACTCCTGCTCGCGTCGATTTCGCTGTTGCCGTTGGCCACCTGGTGGGATGACCGCTGGGAATCACCGACCCCCGATTTGACGCTCTGGCTGCTGGCGGGCCTTCCAACGGTTTTCATTGTCGCGTGGTTGGTCGGAGTCGTGGCCAATCACGCCCGGCATCGCCGCGGATCGGACCCCATGGACGGCTTTGGGGCATGGTCCTTGATGCCCTCCGAGCAGTTGAACCCTCCCGGTTGGATACGCGCGATCGTTTTCGCGCTCACCTTTCCACGAAGCTCCGCGTCCTTCTGGTGGGCGCTGGTTTCCATGGCTGTCTTCATGGGGGCGTTTTGCCTGCTGATAATACTGTCCAGAGAGCCCCTGCCAGAATGGGCCCATGTTCACCCCGCGATGGCCAGCCCCGCGTTTGTCGACCGTGTCTGGTTCATCTCGGCGGGCCTCGTCGTCGCCATGGTTGTCCAGTCGTGGGCGTTCGAACAGCGCAACCGCCTTGATCCGCCCAGCCAATCAGAGCGGCCAGAAAGAAGCAGATGGTTTGATCTCGCGTTTCTCACCATCGTCCTCGTCCCACTGGGGTTCGCACTTTCGGCGGCTTTCGGAGGCCTCAAATGGATCATGGCGATCACCGCCGTGATCATCGTGATCGCTGCCGTGGCTCCCTTGTGGAGGCGTCGGGGGTTCGATGTCCTGTTCGGCAGGCGGGACAGCACCTTCGACGGGCGGTGAGCTGACTTTGACCTCCCGCTTCACCTCCCTTGAATCCGACATCCTCGACGCCCTCGCCTGGGACTTGCGCGACATCGCGCCGGACCTCGGCGGCCAGTTCGCGGAGTCCCTGCCGGGCTCCCGCCGCAACACCGGCTCGGGCCTGTTTACAGAACTGATCGTCGACCGTTTCCGGCCGCCGCCGATGACCGATCCGACCGGCCGCTTCGGCACGGTCCACGCCATGATCGGCGACCTGCCCGACCCCGTCGCCTTCCAGGTCGAGCTCAACCAGGGGCGACTGCTCGCCCTGCATGGCGACGCCTATGGCCAGGACACCCGCGCCATCGACTTCGCCCGCGTCCCTTACGATCAGATTTTCACCGTCGATGACCAGGGCGAGTCCGTCGCCTTCGACCCCGCCGCCCTGATGCAGCCCGGTCCGCTGCTGGACCTGCACCAGCACGCCGACCACGAGCCGCCGCATCAGGTCGATTCACCACTGAACAACCTGGGCGCCCTGCAGCAGGCTCAGAGTTCCGGGCCGCAAAACCTTGTCGAGGTTCTGTTCGGCAAGGTGGAACCCGCGTCCCGAGAGGCCGCAGCCGACGGGCCCCCGCCCGGGAAAGCCGACCAGACCACTGTGCTCATCGGTCTTTGGGTCGGTGTCGCCGTCGTCGCGCTTCTGGCCGTCGTCCTGTTCGACTTTTCGGTCTTCTTCGCCGTCCTCTTCGCCGGCATGGTCGGACGAATGCTGCACAAGCCCAAGGTCCTGGCCGCTCTCACACGGGCGACCCGCAGCCTCGGCCAGTATGAATACCGCCCGCCCCAGCAGTGAACTGCCTGAAGTTGCTGGCTCGACTGCCGGGGCGCCGGCGCCGCCTGAGCCGGTCGGCCTATCCGGGCCGTTGCCC
>JALYPS010000331.1 GCA_030856285.1 Pseudomonadota bacterium | reverse complement strand
GTTCAGCGGCAGCGCTTCTTCCGGCTCAGCCCTGCGGGCTGTCCGGAAGCATGGATTTATCGAGCCTTCCGTCCCGGCTTTTCCCCCAGCTTTCGCCGGGGTTCGGCCGGGATGACAAGGGGACAGTGGCTGTGGGCCCGTATGGTAGCTCAGCCCGCGCCCCGCACCGCCTCGATCAGCACGCCCATGTTGCGGATGAAGGTCCCTGTCGAGACCCCCATGACCGGGAAGTCGGTGATGTACGGCGAGGTGTCAGAGGCGTCTCCGACCCGGGTGATGCGAAACTCTCCCGGCGCCACCTCCGGTGAGCCGTCGCCGATATAAGGGTTGCTGATCGCCCGCAGGGGCGTGGGCCAGTAGCCGCGGTCGTTCAGTCCCGCCACAAGCGCGGCCAGAACCTCCGGCGTAGCCTCGCGCGGCCGCGTCCCCTGGCTGGTCATGTCCGAGACGGTGATGTCGCCGAGGGTGAAATAGTCGGGCAGGCCGACCGAGCCCTGCCGCGCCAGCAGGGGCGATTCCGCCGCCGCGGCCTCGGGCGTCATCGCCGCCAGCCGCTCGTATTCGGCCCTCAGCCGGGCCACATCCACCGCCCGGAACGAGCTGTAGTGGACCAGCGTGTCCTCGGGATTGCCGTCGGCATAGTAGGCGCCGTTGACGACGTTGGACCCGCGCCGATGCACATAAAGGGGCTTGTTGGTCTCCGGTTGGTTCGACGAAGGTCGGATGGGTCCGGCCGTCGCGGTGCAGCCGGGCCGGCAGGCGCACGGACTCCAGCCAGTCCAGCGCCTCGGGCACGCGGCCGATGTATTTGCGGTCGCCCGTCAGGCGGTAGAAGCCGAACAGGGCCTCGACATTGGCCGCCGTCGTATGGGTCGCCAGCGCCTCGGGCTCATAGGTCCGGGCGGCGGAGGGCTTCAGGGTGTCGGGCAGATGCTGCAGCCCCCAGCCGGCCTGGGGCGCGGGCTGCTGGCAGGCGAGGAAACAGTCCATCGCCCGCCGGATCGGCGCCACCAGCCTGCGGTCGCCCAGCGTCTGGTAGGCGAAGATCAGGAATTTGATGTTCTCGCCGGCCACATCGTCATTGAAGGTGATGTAGCCGGTATAGTTGGGCCGCCCGTGCAGGCCGGCGTCCGTGCTGAGCGGAAACCGCTGCGGCCAGCCGCCGTTGGCGTACTGGCTGTCGAGGACGAAGGCGATGGCCCGGTCCAGCGGCCGCCGCCACTCCCGCTCCCGCTTGGCCAGATACAGCCTCAGCATCAGTTGCGACGCCTCGGCCGTGCCCGCGTCGTCGAAGGTGGCGTTGCCGTAGTGGTGGTGGAATTCCTCCATCCGCCAGGCGTTCTGACCATAGGTCCCGTACCAGCGCTTCAGGCTGTCCTCGCCCGCCGTGTCGATCACATAGTCCCAGCCGCCCGACGGGTGCTGCCCGCGCACCAGCGCCCGCCCCGCTGCGGCGGCGGCGGCGAAATAGTCCTCGTCACCCGTGGCGCGCCAGGCGTCGAGGAACAGATGGCCCATGGTCGCCGTCCCCGGCGGCTGGACCCAGATCATCGTCAGCGCCGCCTCCAGCTCGCCCCAGCGACGCGAGAAGTCGGGCAGGGCTGACCAGACATAGCCGCCGCCCACCGACGCTTCATCGACCATGAACCGCGTCGCCCGCTTCATCGCCGCCAGCAAGGCGGCCCGGTCAGGCCGGGCCTGTGGCAGGGCGAAGGCCGGGGCGGAGGCGAGCATTGGCGCGACGGCCGCAACGGCCAGCAGCGTGCGGCGAGAGAGGGGGTGGCGCATGGGCGATCCTCGCGGGCGTCGGGGGAGGGCAACGTCAGGCCGATCTGACACCGGTGTCAAGTCGCAAGGCCGTCGTCGCACCGGGAGTTGGTCGCGGTTGGCGGGGCCGACCGGTTTCAGCGAATGCTCAGGTTTCGCTCATGCCGCTCACCTGTCGCCCGGTCAGGGTGCAGGTTCCGCTGACCGGGACGCCGCCATGACGCCTGTCTTGCACGCCTATGCCGGATGCTACGCTGGCGAGTCGGCTGCGTCCGCCGAGGTCACGGCCGCCGACGGGGGCGTGGCCGTGCGGTTCGGGCGGGGGTCGCTCGGGCGGCTGGAGCTGGCGGCGGCGTCGCCCGACGTCTTCAGGCAGGGTTCCATGGTCGCGCGGTTCCACCGGAACGCGGACGGCGAAGTGACGGGCTTCAGCTACAGCGACCCGCTGATGCGCGGGCTGCGGTTCACGCGTCGGGACTGAGGCCTATTCGAACTCGACCAGCACGTCATCCGCCGCCACGGGGTCGCCCGCCGCGGCGCCGACGGTCTTCACCACGCCGTCACGTTCGGCCTTGAGGATGTTCTGCATCTTCATGGCCTCGATGATGGCGACGGTCTCGCCGGTCTTGACCTCCTGGCCAACGGTCACCGGGATGGCGACGACGAGGCCCGGCATGGGGGACTGGATCAGTTTGGAGGTGTCGGCGGCGACCTTCTCCGGCAGGCGGGCGTAGAGGGCGGCGACAGCGGGAGTCAGGACGCGGACGCGGGCGCGGGCCGCGCGGGTGCGGATGACGAAGCCGTCTGCGACGCGGCTGACCTCGGCGGTGAAGGGGACGCCGTCGAGCGTGGCGCGGAACTGGGCCAGGCCGGGGCGCCAGTCGATCTCGCCGAGTTGGAGCGCGCGGTCCTCGCCGACGAGGTCGAGCGTCAGGGCTTCGTCGTCGTCATAGCCGAGGGAGACGCCGTGCGCCTCGCCCGGGCCGGCGGCGCAGCCCGGGCCCTGGGCGGCGACGAGGACGATCCAGTCGGTGCGTCCTGACGGGTCGCCGGACTGTTCCGAGGCGATCTCGTTCATGGCCGCGGCGGTGGCGATCAGGATGTCGGTCTGGCGGCGGTCGGGCAGGAGACCGTGGAAGCCGTCGGGGAACTCGTCCTTGATGTAGCTGGTCGAGATATTGCCCGAGCGGAAGCGCGGCTGGTCCATGACGGCGGCGAGGAAGGGGATGTTGTGTCCGACCC
>JALYPS010000316.1 GCA_030856285.1 Pseudomonadota bacterium | reverse complement strand
CTCTGGGGCGGGGTCGCCGCGATCAGGATATAGCCGGGGCCTTCCGAGCAGGCGGCTTCATAGATTTTCTGCTGTTCGGCGTTGATGCCGGGCTGGACGGCCTCGGTCACCTGGCAGGTCGCGTCAGCGGCGACCACCAGCGCCTGTGCGGCGGCCTTGATTTCCTCGGGCGTCGCGGCGACCGGCGCCGGCGCCGGGCGATTACGGGTCGCGCGGCTGTCCGGCACCTGGTCACGACGACCGCCGCCGATCCGGCCGGGCAGGACGCTCTCGCCGCGGATGGCGCCGGAGGCCCGGTCGGATTCGGACCGGCCGCCCGGATCTGAAGTCGGCGGATTCTGCGGGTAGTCCTGGGCCAGGGCCGGCTGGGCCGCCAGCAGCGTCAGGGCGAGGACGCCGCCCGCCAGGGCGATCAACTTCTTGTGGAACACGAGAACACTCCGGAATTGAGAACCGTCGGCCAAACCCTTGGCGGGCCGATGTGGCGGGGTCAAGGCATGCGCTCGCGGGCGGCTGGACGCAGGCGGCCGCTTGGGGGTATCAAGGACATGAGTTGCAATTGGAGACGGACTTGGCGGACGGAGTCGCCCCGGCGGAGATCGATCAGGCGGCGCGCGACGGGCGCGGCCTGACCTATCCGCATCCCGTACCGCCCGGGTTCGGCGAGGCGATCGAGGTCGCGCCGGGCGTGCTGTGGATGCGGCTGTCGATGCCGATCGCCCTGAACCACATCAATGTCTATGCGGTCGAGGACGGCGAAGGCTGGGTCCTGATCGACACGGGGCTGAACATTCCGGATTCGCGCGACCGCTGGGATGCCCTGCTGGCGGGGCCGCTCGGCGGCAAGCCGGTGACGAGGGTGATCTGCACCCATATGCACCCCGACCATATCGGCCTGGCCGGCTGGCTGTGCGAGCGGACAGGCGCGCCGCTGGTGATGACGCGGGTGGAATATGTGACCGCCCGGATGCTGCTGGCGGATACGGGCCAGCCGGCGCCGGAAGCGGGGGCGATCCACTATCGCGCCGCCGGCTGGGATGAGGCGCAGATTGAAACCTACCGCCGCGAGTACGGCCAGTTCGGGCGGGCGGTGTCGGCCATGCCGACCGGCTATGTGCGGATGCGCGAGGGCGACCGGCTGAGCATCGGCGGACAGGATTGGCGGGTGGTGGTCGGCGAGGGGCACAGTCCGGAGCACGCCTGCCTGTGGCGCGAGGCCGACGGCGTGGTGCTGGGCGGTGACCAGATCCTGCCGCGGATATCGTCGAACGTGTCGGTCTGGCCGACCGAACCGGACGCGGACCCGCTGGGCGCCTGGCTGGATTCGCTGGAGCGGATGAAGGGCGTCCTGCCCCATGACGGCCTGATCCTGCCGTCGCATGGCGAGCCGTTCCATGGCGTGCACACGCGGCTGGATGCCCTGATCCGGGGTCACGAGGTTTCGCTGCAGCGGCTGGAAAAGACGTTGAAGACGTCGAAGCGGGCGGTCGATGTCTTCGGCGCCCTGTTTGCGCGGGCGGTCGGGGACGGGGTGCGGGGCATGGCCACAGGCGAGGCCATCGCGCATCTGAACTATCTGCTGCATCGGGGCCGGGTCAGCCGGGTCCGGGATGCGGACGGCGTGGACTGGTGGACGATGATCAAACGGGGAGAGGCGGCGTGACCAACCAAATTCAGACCGATCTGGCGGGCGGCGTCCTGACCGTGACGCTCGCGCGGCCGGAGAAGAAGAACGCCATCACCCAGGCCATGTACGCCGTGCTGGCCGAGGCGACCGAGCGGGCGCGGGCGGACGACGCGGTGCGGGTGCTGGTGTTCAAGGGCGAGGGCGACAGCTTCTCGGCGGGGAATGACATCGCGGACTTCATCGCTCTGGGCTCGCAGGGACAGCAGCCACTGGACATGGCGGTGTTCCGCTTCCTCAAGGCGCTGGCCGATCTGGACAAGCCGGCGGTGGCGGCGGTGCGGGGCCGGGCGGTCGGCATCGGCCTGACGCTTCTGCTGCATTGCGATATGGTGGTGGTGGCCGAGGACGCCCTGCTGTCGGTCCCATTTATCAATCTCGCCCTGGCCCCCGAGGCGGCGTCGTCAATGCTGCTCCCGGC
>JALYPS010000310.1 GCA_030856285.1 Pseudomonadota bacterium | reverse complement strand
GGTGTGGGGCGTCCGCTCCATCACCCGGCGCGCCACCGAAACGGCGTGGACGATGTCCTCCAGCGCGCAGACGGCGCCGATGTCGCCATTCCAGCCCATGATGCAGGCGTCCAGCGTCACCCGCCCGTCGCGGTCGGGAAAGCCGCCGAGGCCAACGGAGGAGTTGCTCTCGTCCGCCTCGGCCACGCGGCCCCCGGCCTCGACCATGTCCAGCGCCGAGCCGCCGCTTGTTCGCGCCGCGATGCCGGCGGCGTTGGCGGCGGCGCCGAAATCCCAGGTCGAGACCATGACGGCGGGGGCGAAAGGCTGGGCGGAGGCGGCGCCCGCGAGGGCGGCGACCGGGCCGGCGGCCAGCAGGGCCCTGCGCGAGGGGCCGCTCACATCAGGCCCAGTTGTTTTAAACTTGAAACACCGTCCCGGCCGACGATCAGATGGTCGTGGACGCTTATGTCGAGCGCCCGCGCGGCCTCGACGATCTGGCGGGTCATGTGGATGTCGGGCCGGGACGGGGTCGGGTCGCCGGACGGGTGGTTGTGGACGATGATCATCGACTTGGCCGACAGCTCCAGCGCCCGGCGCACGACCTCGCGCGGATAGACCGGGGCGTGGTCGATCGTGCCGCGATTCTGGATTTCGTCGAGGATCAACTGGTTGCGGTTGTCGAGGTAGAGCACCCGGAACTGCTCGCGCGCCTCATGCTGCAGGGACAGGCGGACATAGGCGACCAGGGCGGTCCAGGACGAGATGACGGTGCGCTTGTTGGCCTCTTCCTTGATGACCCGGCGCGCGACCTCGTGCAGGGCGGCGAGGTCGAGGGCGGTCTCGGCGCCGACGCCCTTCGTCCGGCCCCTCGTGTCCTCGGCCTTGACCGTGCCGAGGTCCTCGACCGGGGCGGCGAGAACCGCCGCCAGCGAACCGAACCGGGCCAGCAGGGCCTTGGCGATCGGCTTGACGTCGCCCTGCGGCTGACTGCGGAACAGGAACAGCTCGAGCAGTTCATAGTCGGGCAGGTGATGGATGCCGGCGCTCCGGGCGCGGTCGCGCAGCCGCTCGCGGTGGCCGGCGTGGTGAGGCTTCGGCTTGTCCTGCGGCTGATCGAGCATGCGCTCCCCCTCGGGAGAGCACAGCCTATCCTAGAATTTCGGGCGGAACAGCCCTGCCGGGCTGGCGCTGAACAGCTCCACGCCGGTCTCGGTGACGCCCACGGAGTGTTCGCACTGGGCCGAGAGGGACTTGTCGCGGGTCACAGCCGTCCAGCCGTCGGACAGGACCTTCACGTGCGGCTTGCCCAGGTTCACCATCGGCTCGACGGTGAAGAACATGCCGGGCTTGAGGGTCGCGCCCTCGCCGCGGCGCCCGTAGTGCAGGACGTTGGGGCTGTCGTGGAACAGACGGCCGATGCCGTGGCCGCAGAAGTCGCGCACCACCGACATGCGATTGGCCTCGACCACCTGCTGAATGGCGTAGCCGATGTCGCCGAAGGTGGCGCCCGGCTTGATCATCGCCAGACCGGCCTCGAGCGAGTCATAGGTGACGTCGATCAGCTTGCGGGCGCGGGCGTTGATGTCGCCGACCGCATACATGCGGCTCGAATCGCCGTGCCAGCCGTCGACGATGACGGTGTGGTCGATGTTGACGATGTCGCCGTCCTTGAGCACCCGGTCGCCGGGAATGCCATGACAGACGACGTGGTTGATCGAGGTGCAGACCGTCTTCTCATAGCCCTTGTAGCCGAGGCAGGCGGGCAGGGCGCCGTTGTCGAGGGTGAATTCGCGGATGCGGTCGTCGATCTCGCCCGTGGTCACGCCGGGGACCACGAAGGGGGTGATCATGTCCAGCGCCTGACCCACCAGACGGCCGGCCGCGCGCATCCCCTCCCACGCCTCGTCGTCCTCGTGGACGCGGATCTCGTGGGTGCGGACGAAGGCGTCGCTGTCCAGTTCGGGGGTCTCGTACATCGGGGGCTTTCGGGCGGCGGCAGGCTCGGTTCAGATGGCGATCATAACACAGATGCTCAAGGCCGCACGATGACCGGGCGGCGGCGGCAGTCTAGCGTGCAGACATGACCGAATCCTCTCCCACCGCCGCCGTCCTGATCATCGGCGACGAGGTCCTGTCCGGTCGGACGCAGGACACCAATCTGAACACCATCGCGCGGTTCTTGGCGGCGCTGGGGATCGACCTGCTGGAAGCCCGGACGATCGGCGACCGCAAGACGCAGATCATCGACAACCTGAACGCCCTGCGCGCCGCCCACAACTATGTCTTCACCACCGGCGGCATCGGGCCGACCCATGACGACATCACCGCCGACGCGGTCGCTACAGCGTTCGGCGTGGCCTTACCGGAGCATCCGAAGGCCCTGGCCATACTGGAGCGGCGCTATGGCGACGACTTCAATGCGGCGCGGCGGCGGATGGCGCGGATCCCGGAGGGCGGCACGCTGATCGCCAATCCCGTGACCGACGCGCCGGGGTTCCAGATCGGCAATGTCTTCGTCATGGCGGGGGTGCCGAAAATCATGACGGCCATGCTGGAGGATGTGGCCCCGCGGCTGCGCACGGGGGCGGTGGTGCATGCACGGACCATCCGGGTCACGGGCGTGGGCGAGGGGGCGATCGCGGACCTGCTGACGACGGCGGCGCGGGCGGAGCGCGAAATCAGCTTCGGCAGCTATCCGTTCGGCCACGGCTCGGTCGGCGAGATGGGGACCCATCTTGTGGTCCGGGGTCGCGACGCGGCGAAGGTGGAGGCGGCGGTGGAAGGATTGCTGGCAGAACTGGCGGCGGCGGGGATCGAAGCGATCTTCGCCTAGCGTCTGAAAGCCTCAGCCACGGCCTGGAACGCCGGGTTGGCGCGGCCGTTCGCGTCGAGCAGCAGGGGGCTGTCGTCCTTCCAGCCCTTGCCCTCGTCCCGCAGCAGCCAGCTGTCGCTATCGCGCAGACCCCAGGTGGTGAAGGCGAAGCGCTGGCGGGCGGGCAGGGCCATGAAGGCCTCGGCCAGTTCGCCGACGCGGGCGACCTGCCGGGCGCGTTTCTGGCTCAGGGAGCGGGTGTCGACGGGGCTGTCGCTGCGCATCGAGAAGTCGAGCTCGGAGACATGGATCGGCAGGCCGAGCGAGCCGGCGTCGCGGAAGAAGTCGCGGATCTGTCCGGCCGGAATGTCGATGTCGAGATGCGACTGGGTCCCGATGCCGCCGATGGGCGCTCCCTGCGCCAGCAGGCGCTCGACCAGCCGCAGGAAGGTCGCGCCCTTCCGCGGATTGTTCTCGAGATTGTAGTCGTTGAGGAACAGGACGGCGTCAGGATCAGCGGCCCGTGCCTGCCGGAAGGCGCGGACGATATAGGCC
>JALYPS010000293.1 GCA_030856285.1 Pseudomonadota bacterium | reverse complement strand
TCCTTCGGCTTGACGCCCCGGTGAAGGACCGCCCGAAAGCCGCCCTTCGGCGCGATTCCGACTGTGATCCGGTCGTCCCCGTCGACGATCGAGAAGGCGAACAGGTTGCGCGCCGGTTTGGCCTCGGCGCGGACATCATACAATGCGGCCTCTCGTCCCACGGCCTCGGCCTTGTCCGGCTGGTCGCCGGCGCGGCTGCGCCACAGGCGGACGGCCAGGAACAGGAAGGCCAGCCCGCCGACGCTCGACACCGCCAGATACAGCAGCCCGCCCAGGCCGACGAGGCCGGGCGCGATGGCCACCGGCACGAACACCAGACTGTAGATCAGGATCTGGAGGCGGGTGCTTTTCGCCCCGCGCGCCACCGGCATCATCGGAATGCCGGCGCGGGCGTAGTCGCCGGCCGAATACAGCGCCAGGGCCCAGCTGTGCGGCGGGGTCCACAGGAAGATGATCAGGAACAGCAGCCAGGCCTGCCACGGCGCCTCGCCGGTCGCGGCGGCCCAGCCGATCACCGGCGGGAACGCCCCGGCCGCCCCGCCGATGACGATGTTCTGGGGCGTGCGGCGCTTCAGCACCAGGGTGTAGAGGCCGGCGTAATAGACGATGGTCAGGGCCAGCAGGCCGGCGGCGAGCCAGTTGGTCGCCATGCCCAGCAGCATGACCGAGAACAGCGACAGGATGACGCCGAACGTCAGGGCGTCCGAGCTACCGACACGGCCCGCCGCTACGGGGCGTCCGCGCGTGCGCCGCATCAGGGCGTCGGTGTCGCCTTCCAGCGCCATGTTCAGCGCACCCGCCGCGCCGGCGCCGACGGCGATGCAGAGCACGGCGATGGCGGCAGAGAACGGGTTCATGCTGCCCGGCGCCACCACCAGACCGGTCACCGCCGTGAAGATCACCAGCGACATGACGCGCGGCTTCAACAGCTGGAAATAATCTTCCGGCTGGGCGGTGGACAGGACGGGCGCTTGGTCGGTGGTCTGGGTCATCCGGGGCGATGGCTGGAAAAGCGAAAGGGCCGCTCCTCCGTCAGGAAGAGCGGCCCGGCTCGGGAATACGATGGCTTAGTGACTGTCGTCCTTGACCACCGGCAGCTCGTTGAACTGGTGGTGCGGCGGCGGCGAGGACAGGGTCCACTCCAGCGTCGTAGCACCTTCGCCCCAGGGATTGGCGACCCCCGGACGACGACGGATCGCGGCCTCGGCCAACATGATCAGGAACACCACTACGCCGACGGCAGTGATCGCATAGCCGAACGAGGAGACCTGATTCCACAGGGTGTAGGCTTCGGGATAGTCCACATAGCGGCGCGGCATGCCCTGCAGACCGAGGAAGTGCTGCGGGAAGAACACAATGTTCACGCCCACGAACATGATCCAGAAATGCATGCAGCCGAGGAACTCATTGTACTTCACGCCAAACATCTTCTCGAACCAGTAGTAGAAGCCCGCGAAGATGGCGAAGACGGCCCCGAGCGACAGCACGTAGTGGAAGTGGGCCACGACATAGTAGGTGTCGTGCAGACTGTAATCGATGCCGGCATTGGCCAGGACCACGCCGGTCACGCCGCCCACCGTGAACAGGAAGATGAAGCCGATGGCCCACAGCATGGGCGTCTTGAAGCTGATGGAACCGCCCCACATGGTGGCGATCCAGCTGAAGATCTTCACCCCCGTCGGTACCGCGATGATCATGGTGGCGGCAATGAAATAGGCCCGCAGGTTCACGGTCATGCCGACCGTGTACATGTGGTGGGCCCAGACGATGAAGCCGATGAAGCCGATGGCGACCATCGCATAGGCCATCGCCAGATAGCCGAAGATCGGCTTCTTGGAGAAGGTCGAGACGATGTGGCTGATGATGCCGAAGCCTGGCAGGATCAGGATGTAGACCTCCGGGTGGCCGAAGAACCAGAACAGGTGCTGGAACATCACCGGGTCGCCGCCGCCTGCCGCGTCGAAGAAGTGGGTGGAGAAGTTGCGGTCGGTGAGCAGCATGGTGATGGCGCCCGCCAGGACCGGCAGCGACAGCAGCAGCAGGAACACGGTCACCAGGATCGACCACACG
>JALYPS010000273.1 GCA_030856285.1 Pseudomonadota bacterium | reverse complement strand
TTGTAGAGGTCCGGCTCGGTGCGCCGCTCGACCTTGCGGGCCCCGGTCATCAGATCGACCATGGTCTGGCTGCCGAAATAGGCGATGGCGAACCAGATGGCCGCCGCGACCCCGGCCATGGGCACGGTCCAGCCCAGCCACGAGGCCGCCAGCGCCATGTCATCGCCGAGCCCGCGGCCGGTCCCCGGCAGGTAGCCGAAGCCCATCAGGATCAGCTGCGCCCCGTACAGGATGCCGATCATCAGGATCGGAAAGGCGACCAGCAGCAGGATGGAGCGGGTGTTGTTCGCCCAGATATGGGTCTGGAGCCCGACGGCGCCCATCAATCCGATCCCTTACGCCGTAAAGCTCACCTTGGGCGGGGCGGCGTTCATGGCGGCGCGATCACCCTCGCCCACATCGAAGAAGGGCTTGTCGGCGCCGAAACCAACCATTCCGGCGAACAGGACGGTCGGGAACTGACGCCGCACGGCGTTGAACTCGGAAACCGCGCTGTTGAAGAAGCGGCGGGCGGCGGCGAGCTTGTTCTCGATGTCCGACAGCTCGCGCTGCAGCTCAAGATAGTTGGTGTTGGCCTTCAGGTCGGGATAGGCCTCGGCGACGGCGAACAGACGGCCAAGCGCGCCGGTCAGCATATTCTCGGCCTGAACCTTGTCATTGACCGAGGTCGCGCCGGCGGCGGCGGCGCGGGCCTGGGTGACGGCGTCGAGAGTGCCACGCTCATGCGAGGCATAGCCCTTCACCGTCTCGACGAGGTTGGGGATCAGATCCTGGCGCTGCTTCAGCTGCACGTCGATGTCGGCGAACGACTGGTCGGCGCGCTGGTCCAGGGCGACAAGCTTGTTGTAGGCGCCGACGACCACGAACAGCACTACGGCGACGATGACGGCGATGACGATCAGTGTGACGAGCATGGCGGTCTCCAACCCCGGTCGACGATCGACCTTGGTCGATTATCGGGCGCCGCGGTCCTCCTCGATAGTGAAATCGGCGTCACCCTCGCCATTGCGTGTGGAACGCTGTTCCGCCACCTTCGCCGGGATTGGAGATCTCCATGCGAACCATGGTTCTGGCTTTCATGCTTGCCGCCTTCGCCATGCCTTCCGGCGCGGCGGGGCAGGATCGGTTCCTTGAAGACATTCGGGTCGAATACGATGTGTCCGTCCGCTGCTCCGGCGTTTTCGGAGCCGCCGCGACAGGCAAGTCTATGGAGCATTTTGACCGGCATCCCGATGTGGGGATCTATCGGCGCCACGAGACGCAGTTTCTTCGCTATGCCCAGCGCTTTGGGCCGCAGCTGAGAATCCCCGACGCCGTGACCGAAGAGGCGATCAGCGACGTGCGGGGCGAAGCGTTCCGCCCGACTCGTGAGGCCCTCTTCGCCCAGGATGTGTCCGGGTTCCATGCCGGACTACGGGAGCTTTATGCCCTGACCGCGGATTGCGAGGACCAGCGTGTGCGGTTGAGCCGGGCGTTTGGCATTCCCCCGGACCTCGACTAGCGAACCTTCGGAGCCGAGCGAATCCGGCCCCCCGGCCCGCCACCTGGCGCAGTCGCTGCGCCCTCATGCGCCCGGTGCGCTGCGGCACAGGTTGCTGCACTGCTCCGCCGCGGGTAGGCTGGCGCCGTCAAGGGAACCACCATGTTTGTACAGCTTCTGGGCCTCGCCCTCCTCCTCGCCCCTGGCCAGGTCGCTCCGCCCACGACCGGCGCGGCGCCCGTCCCGTCGGAGCGCTACGAACAGTCCATGCGCTGCGCAGGCATAATGGCGGCGACCTCGTCGCTCCATGCTTTTACGGGGAACACCGAGGCCAAGAACGGTTCGGACCGGAACGGACGCGGCTTCATTACGGTGGCGACGCGTTTCGCCCAGCCGCTGGGCCTCACCGAGCAGCAGCTTTCCGAGGCCTTCACGGCCAGCACCAGCCGCGCCCTGGGGTCGATTACCCGAGTTGCTGCCGACCAGGCTGCCGCCGACGCCGCCATCGAACAGCTGAACGCGGATCACGACGCCTGTCTGGTTCTGGTTCAGGGCTGGGTCGCTGAGGCGAACGCCACGCCTTCATCAGGCCTGCCTGCTAACGGAACTTCCTGAGTCCGCGGGGCCCCTGACGGCCGGCTCCGGCCCGCTTGCCCATCCAGTCCTTCCAGTCGGGCCAGTTGCGCCGGCGCCCGCCGCCGTCGACCCATTCAGGACCGTGGGCGCCGTCGAACACGGCAACATCGGCCAGGCCACCCTGCTTGTAGTTCTGCAGCTTGACCCCCTTGCCGCGACCCATTTCGGGCAGGTCGGCGAGCGGGAAGATGAGGGCCTTGATATTATCGCCGATGGCCGCGACGTGATCGCCGGTCACCCGG
>JALYPS010000263.1 GCA_030856285.1 Pseudomonadota bacterium | reverse complement strand
CGTCATAGATCGTGATCCGACGCGTTTCACGTGGAACACCCAGGCCCGTGGAGGCATTGCCTTGCGGGTCCATGTCGACGATCAGCACCTTTTCGCCAATCGCGGCGAGCGCGGTGCCGAGATTGATCGCGGTCGTCGTCTTTCCCACGCCTCCCTTCTGGTTGGAGACCGCGAGGACACGGGTTTTGGCTTCAGGCTGGGCGATGGGGGCCACGACCCAGGCTCCGGACGGTTACGATGCGGCCGCGAGGATCGCTGCGGGAGACGGAGAGCTCGCCGTCCAGATGCCAGACCTTACGGGCCTCCTGCAACTCCGCCTCGGCCTTCTCTCCCTTGAGAAAGAGACCTTTTGCACCGCGCGTCATATAGGGCTGTGCATAACCGAGCAGTCGGTCCAGCGGCGCCAAGGCGCGGGCGGTGACGATGTCGACCTTGAGGGTCTGCGCCTCGGCCCGGCCATTAATGACCGTCGCCGGCAGGTCCAGGCTGTCGACCAGCTCCTGCAGGAAGCGGCAGCGCTTGCCGAGACTGTCGACCAGCCAGACATGGCTGTCGGCCCGATCCTTCAGCAGGATGGCGAGCACCAGACCGGGGAAACCGGCGCCGGCGCCGAGGTCGGCCCAGGTCGCGGCATTGGGCGCCAGATCGAGCAGCTGTGCGGAATCGAGGATATGGCGGCTCCACACGTCCGGCAGACTGTCCGGTCCCACCAGATTCATCACGGCGTTGGCCGCCGTCAGCCGGTCGATTAGCGTCTCGAGATCGGCCATCTGCGCCGGGGTGGTCGTGCGCTGGGCCTGAAAGCCGGCGGCATCCAGAATACTCACGCCGCGACCTTCGCCTTCTTCACATGGGACAGCAGGGCCGTCAGGGCGCCGGGGGTCATGCCTTCGATGCGACCCGCCTGGCCGAGGGTGCGCGGCTGGATAAGGGTCAGTTTCTCACGCACCTCGTTCGAGAGGCTGCCGATGGCGGCGTAGTCGAGGTCAACCGGCAGGGCGAGCGCCTCTTCGTGCCTCAGGGCGGCCGCGTCGGAGGCCTGACGGTCCAGATAGCCGGCGTAGCCCGCATCGATCTCGACCTGTTCGCGGACCTGGGCGGACCAGTCGGCGATGGCCGGGTAGGCCTCCGTAAACTGGCGCAGATCGACGCCGGGGAAGGCCAGCAGATCCCGGATGGAGCGGCGCTGGCCGTCAGCGTTGACGGCGATTCCGAAGACCGCGGCCTCCTTGGGCGTGAAGCGGGCGTCGCGAACCAGGGCCGTGGCGCGCGCCAACTCCGCCGCCTTGGCCTCGAAGGCCCGGGCACGCCGGGATGAGACGAGTCCCGCCTCGATCGCCAGAGGAGTCAACCGTTGATCGGCATTGTCGGCGCGGAGCGTCAACCTGTATTCGGCCCGGCTGGTGAACATCCGGTAGGGCTCGGTCACCCCGCGTGTGACCAGATCGTCGACCATGACCCCGATATAGGCCTGGTCGCGCCCAAGGATGATCGGATCGGACCCCGCTGCGGCGCGGGCGGCGTTCAGTCCGGCCAGCAGGCCCTGGGCGCCCGCCTCCTCATACCCCGTGGTGCCGTTGATCTGGCCGGCCAGATACAGGCCGGGCCGCTTCTTGGCCTCGAGCGCCGGAGTCAGTTCGCGCGGGTCGACATAGTCATACTCAATCGCGTAGCCAAAGCGGAACACCTCGACCGCCTCCAGCCCCGGAATGGTGCGCAGAAAGGCCGACTGGGTAGCATCGGACACCGAGGTTGAGATGCCGTTCGGATAGACGGTCGGATCGTCGAGCCCCTCGGGCTCGAGGAAGATCTGGTGCGAGGTCTTGTCCGCGAAACGGACGACCTTGTCCTCGATCGAGGGGCAGTAGCGCGGCCCGCGCCCGGACAGATGGCCGCCATAGACAGCGCTGTCGCCGAGATTGTCGGCGATGATCCGGTGGGTGGCCTCGGTCGTATGGGTCACGCCGCAGGCGATCTGCGGCACGTCGATCCGGTCTGTCAGGAAGCTGAACGGCACGGGCTCGACGTCGGCCGCCTGCATCTCAAGCCGATCCCAGCCGATTGTGCGGCCGTCCAGGCGGGCGGGGGTGCCGGTCTTCAACCGACCCATCTGCAGGCCGGCGCCGTAGAGGTCGGCGGCCAGACCGGTGGACGGGGCCTCGCCGTGGCGGCCGGCAGGGATGCGCTGGTCGCCCTTGTGGATGACGCCGTTGAGGAAGGTGCCCGTGGTCAGGACCACGGCCGCGGCGCGCAGCTCTACGCCCTCGCCCGTGACCACGCCGACGACGCGGGCGCCTTCGAGGATCAGGCTCTCGGCGGTTCCGGCCATCAGCGACAGATTGGGCGTCCGGGCCAGCTCGGCCTGCATGGCCTTCCGATACAGGCGGCGGTCGATCTGGCTGCGCGGCCCGCGCACGGCGGCGCCCTTGGAGCGGTTCAGCAGACGGAACTGGATGCCGGCCTTGTCACCGAGGCGGGCCATCAGCCCGTCCATAGCGTCGATCTCGCGGACCAGATGCCCCTTGCCCAGACCGCCGATCGCCGGGTTGCAGGACATTTCACCGATGGTTTCGAGCTTCTGGGTCAGCAGGACTGTGCGCGCCCCCGCGCGAGCGGAAGCCGCCGCTGCCTCGCAGCCGGCGTGCCCGCCGCCGATGACGATGACGTCAAAACCCTTCATGGGCGGGCACATAGGGCAAAACCGGCCCATCCGCCACCTTGGCCGCCCGTCTGTTTCACGTGAAACGACTCACTTGCCGATGCAGAAGGTCGAGAAAACCTCACCCAAGATGTCCTCCACGCCGATGGCGCCGGTGACCCGGGCCAGGGCGTCAGCGGCGCGGCGCAGATCGTCGCCGGCCATTTCGGGCGCGACCTCGAGCGCGGCCCGCCCGGCCTCGGCCGCAGCCAGGGCCTCGGTGAGACGACGGCGATGTCTCTCACGCGTGACCGCCGGGAAGTCGGCGCCGGAGAGGTCACGGGCTAGCCGGGCTGCAATCCATTCGTGGAGGTCCGACAGCCCCTTCCCCGTCGCGGTGCTCACTGACAGGGTCTCGAACCCGTCTACCGTGCCGGCCGTGCCGAGATCCGTCTTGGTCAGGACCAGCAGATCGCCGGGCCGCGAGAACCCCGCCGCGTCTCCTTCGGCGTCGTCCGGGCCGCGAATCCATAGACGCAGGTCGGCCGCCTCGGCCCGGGCCCGCGCCCGGCGAACGCCCTCGGCCTCCACCGGATCCGTGCTGTCGCGCAGGCCGGCGGTGTCGGACAGGGTCACGGCGTAACCGCCGATGATCAGATCGGCGTCGAGCACATCCCGGGTTGTCCCGGCGATCGGGGTGACGATCGCCGCCTCCCGCGCGATGAGGGCGTTGAACAGGGAGGATTTGCCGGCGTTGGTCTCGCCGATCAGGACGATGCGATAACCCTCGCGCACCCGTTCGCCGCGCCGGGCGTCAGCGAGGGCGGCCATCAGGTCGGCTATCAACCGGTCCAGCACGGGCCCGGCCGTTCGGGCGAGATTGTCGGGCACCTCCTCGTCCGGAAAGTCGATCTCGGCCTCGACGAGGGCCAGAGCGGTCAGCAGGTCGCGGCGGAACCCGGCATAGGTCTGGCTCAGCGCCCCGTCGAGTTGGCCGAGGGCCTGGCTGGCCTGGGCCGCGGTCTCGGCGTCGATCAGATCGGCGACCGCTTCCGCCTGGGCGAGGTCAATCCGGCCGTTCTCAAAGGCCCGGCGGGTGAATTCGCCCGGATCAGCGAGGCGCAGGCCAAGGGCGACCAGCGCTTCGCCCGCCGCCTCGACAACCGCGCGGCCGCCATGGAGATGCAGTTCGGCGCAATCCTCGCCGGTGTAGGAGTTCGGCGCAGGGAAGCGGAGGACCAGAGCCTGGTCGATGGGGCGGCCCTCATGGGCGAGGTCTCGCAGCGAGGCGAACCGCGGCTTCAGCCCCCCGGCGCCGAGCGCGGTCAGGGCGGCGTCCGTCTCCGGGCCGGACAGACGGAGGATGGCGATGGCTCCCCGGCCCGGCGGGGTGGCGAGGGCGAAGATGGTGTCAGGCATCGGGGGCCGTCTCCTCCCCCCTCATGGGGGAGGTGGCGCGCCGCACTTGCGGCGTGACGGAGGGGAATCCTCGGAAGGTGGCGTCGTCGGAACGCCTCCGGCGTCCCTCCTTCACGGTTTGACGGCCGCTTCCATCAGTTTGCGGAACTGGTCCTGGGCCTGCATGCCGAAGCTGGTCCAGGTCTTCATCAGTTCGTCGGGCTGCATGGCCGTGATGTTCTGGTCCATGCGGCGCTTCATCTCGGCGACCAGATGGTCGTTCAGCGGCTCGACATTGGGCAGGCCGAGGAAGACGCGCCCCTCCTCCGGGGTGCATTCAATCTCGACATTGACCTTCATGCCGCCGCTCCATGTTTCACGTGAAACACGACCTTCCGCGTACGGAAGGTCAGGTGTTCATCGACTGGAAGAAGTCCGCATTGTTCTTCGACTGACGCAGCTTGTCGATCAGGAACTCAATCGCATCCTGGGGCCCCATCGGGTTGAGAATCCGGCGCAGGACATAGGTCTTGGCCAGCTGATCCTTCGGCGTGGTGAGCTCTTCCTTGCGGGTCCCCGACTTGAGCACGTCGATGGCCGGGAATATGCGCTTGTCGGCGACCTTGCGGTCCAGAACGATTTCCGAGTTGCCCGTGCCCTTGAACTCTTCGAAGATCACCTCGTCCATCCGCGAGCCCGTATCGATCAGGGCGGTGGCGATGATGGTCAGGGAGCCACCCTGCTCCACATTCCGCGCCGCGCCGAAGAAGCGTTTCGGACGCTGCAAGGCGTTGGCGTCAACGCCGCCGGTCAGGACCTTGCCCGACGAGGGGACGGTGGCGTTGTAGGCGCGGCCCAGGCGGGTGATGGAGTCGAGCAGGATGACCACATCCTTCTTGTGCTCGACCAGCCGCTTGGCCTTTTCGATCACCATTTCGGCGACGGCGACGTGGCGGGTGGCCGGCTCGTCGAAGGTCGAAGCGATGACCTCGCCCTTCACCGTGCGCTGCATGTCAGTGACTTCTTCCGGCCGTTCGTCGATCAGCAGGACGATGAGGAAGACCTCGGGGTGGTTCTTCTCGATCGACTTGGCGATGTTCTGCAGCATCACCGTCTTGCCGACGCGCGGCGGGGCGACGATCAGGCAGCGCTGGCCCTTGCCCAGCGGGGCGACAATGTCGATGACCCGGCCCGAGCGGTCCTTCAGCGTCGGATCCTGGATTTCCATATGCAGCCGCTCTTCGGGATAGAGCGGGGTCAGGTTGTCGAACAGGACCTTGGTCTTGACCGTCTCGGGGTCTTCGAAATTGATCGTGTCGACCTTGAGCAGGGCGAAATAGCGCTCGCCCTCGCGCGGGCCGCGGACGGCGCCGTGGATGGTGTCCCCCGAGCGCAGGCCGAAGCGGCGGATCTGCGAGGGCGAGACATAGACATCGTCCGGACCCGGAAGATAATTAACGTCCGGGCTGCGCAGGAAACCGAAACCGTCCGGCAGGATCTCCAGAACGCCGTCGGCGATGATCTCGACTTCCTCGTCCGCCAGGGTCTTGAGGATGGCGAACAGCAGATCCTGTTTACGCAGATTGCCGGCGTTCTCGATCTCGAGGCTTTCGGCGAAGGCGACCAGATCTTCCGGCGTCTTCTCGTTCAGTTCCTGGAGGGTGATGCGGCCGTTGGGGACGATCGGTTCGCCGTCATCATCCTCGTCGCCCTGTTCCTGGTCGATCATCGGCAGGTCGGCGGCGGCCAGCTCGTTACCAACCTCGGGCGCGTCGGCCTCGGCGGTCAGTTCGGTCTCGGGGGCGTCGGTGGGATCGGTCATGGCGTGCAATCAAAAGAATCGCCGCGAGACCGGGCGTCGCGCGGGCGGGAAAATCTGGCGATGTCTGGCCTTGCGGCCGGATGGAAGGGCGACGGGTCGTCCCGGCGAGATCGGCGGGCGTCGCGGAGAGAGGAGCCGCCCCAGACTCCTGCAGGGCGGTCGCCTTGAGCGAAACCACGCCGGGCGGATCAGGTCAACATGGTTGTGGGCCGCGGTCACAAGGCTCCGCCTTGTCGACCCGACGCGG
>JALYPS010000262.1 GCA_030856285.1 Pseudomonadota bacterium | reverse complement strand
CGCTGGCCCCCAGCAGCACGCCGAGAACGGCGACGGTGGAAAGCAGGGTGCTACGAACGTTCATGGCCGCTCCTTCGGAAGGGGTTCAGAGGTCAGACAAAAGGGATTGCATACGCAGAATCTCCGCCGACTGGTCGCCCACGACGGAGGTGATGAAGTCGGACAGCATCGTATCTTCCGCCGCTCCCGGCTTTTCCATCAAGGCATCGACCATGTCGAGTGCGCCTTGATGGTGGCGGATCATGCCTTCCAGGAACAGGCGATCAAAGGCCGGCCCGGTCGCCGCGGCAAGCGCTTGCATCTGCGCCGGCGACAGCATGCCGGCCATGACCGGCGTATCGGAAGGCGGCATGGCGTGGCCGGCATGGGCCGAGTGATCCATGCCTGCGTGACCGCCGCCCATGCCCGGCATCTCCAGCGGCTGACGGCGTTCGGTCAGCCAGTCGCGCATCAGGGCCATCTCGGCTTCCTGACTCTGGGCGATCCGCTGACCCAGCCGCCGCACGGTCGGATGGGAGCCGCGGGTTTGCAGCAGTTCGACCATCTCCACCGCCTGGGCATGGTGGACGATCATATGTTGCATGAAGGCGACGTCGTCGGCCGTGAAGCTGGTGCGGCCGAGTTCGACCGCCTCCGCGACGCTGATCACGCGTGACGGAGCGCCCGGTGCGCCGGGGTTGAAGATGGGCGGAGTCTGCGGACTCGCCGCGATCCCGATCAGTCCGGCCAGCAGAAGTCCCGCGGCAGCGCCTGCGATCAAGGCCCTAGCCCCCGGCGCCGACGACGCTGAACTTGCCGTCGCGCTCCTGGCCGATGAACCAGTTCATGGTCTGACCACCCGCGAACTTGACGCTCCAGGTCTCGACCTTGCCCTCGGGCGTGTCCTGGGCGCTCACAAAGGTCATCGTCTCGATCGCCCCCATGGCGCGCAGCGCCGGCGACATCCCCTCGATCTGGCCATTGCAGGCGTCAAGCAGGGAGGGAGCCATATAGGCGGCGAGGCAGGTTCCCCCGGCGGCCTCCGTGATGATCCGCGTCAGTTGCGGCGCGTACTGGCCATCTTCGGCCAGCGCCGGAAACGCCATCAGGCCTGCCGCCGCCAAGCCGGCCAGCATCAAACGGATTCGCATGCATCTCTCCTCGAGGGGTCCCGCCCGGTTATGCGAACCATGACCCAGCCGGAGGTGCGTCACAACCTGCCGCCGCGTGACAAAGAGTTCATGCTCCCGATCCCGGCACGCGCGCGCCGCGTTGACATCGTCCCCGCCGGACCGCCACCTGAGCCCGTGGATGGAGCGGCGGCGATGAAGAGACTTTCCCTGACGGGCCTGGTGCTGGCGGCGTGCAGCCTGACGGCCTGCGCGGGCGTCGGCGTTCACAGCGACGCGGAGACCGCCGCTTGGTGGCGCACCACGGCGGACCTTTCCAGCGACGCCATGGAGGGCCGCGACACGGGCTCGCCGGGCCACGCCCGCGCTGTCGCCTATATCGCCGATCGTTTCCGCGCTGCGGGTCTGCAGCCCGCGGGGGACAACGGGACCTTTCTGCAATCCATCCCCCTGCATGAGGTCGCCGTCACGTCTGAGGGCACGGCCCTGTCCGTGGTCCGCCGATCGGGCGGCGCCTGGCCGCTGCGGTTCCTGCACGATGTCACGGTGACTCCGACCGACGATCTGCCCACGGCGCTGGATGGCGAACTGGTCTTCCGTGGCTATTGCTCGGCCGCGGAAATGCAGGCGGTGCAGGGCCGGATCGTCGTCTGCTTCGGCGCGCGACGGACCGGCATGCCCGGCGGCGGGGAGCGGCTCGCGGCGGCCTCGGCGGCGGGGGCGATCGGGCTGATCAATGTCGACGACCCGGGCTTCGACATCGAGCCGCCGCGCTGGCCGGTCGCCTATGCCCGCTCGGTCGGCTTTGCCAACGCCGCGCCCGGCCCGGCCCGCATCCCGGTCATGCGGCTGGCCGCGAGCGTGTTCAGCGATGTCATCGACGGCGCCGGTCGGGACGCCGACGCCATTCTGGCGGCCGGATCGCGCTCCACGCCCCTGCCCTCGTTCGACATTCCCGCGCGGCTTCAGGCGCGGTTCTCGATCCGGAAACGGGACTACAGTTCGGACAATGTGCTGGGCGTGCTGCCCGGGACCGACCCCGCCCTCGCGAACCAGCCGGTGCTCGTTGACGCTCATCTGGACGGCTACGGCTATGGCGAGCCGGTCAATGGCGACAGCCTTTACAACGGCGCCCTCGACGACGCCGCCTATGTCGCCACCCTGATCCAGCTGGCGGACCGGCAGGCCGGCCGCGGCTTTCGTCGGCCGGTGATCTTCGCCGCCTTTACCGGTGAGGAGAAGGGTTTGCTGGGCTCGCGCTGGCTGGCGGACCACCCGACGCTGGCGGCGCCGCTGCCCGTTGCGGTCATCAATCTCGACCAGCTTCGGCCGCTCTATCCGTTGACCATCCTGACCACGATGGCGCTGGACGATTCGACCCTGGGCCAGACAGTCCGGGACATCGCCGGACCGCTGGGGATCGAGGTGCGGCCGGACCGTGAGCCGGAGCGCGGCCTGCTCCGCCGGTCCGACCACTGGCCCTTCATGCAGAAGGGCGTGCCCGCGGTCAGCTTCATCTTCGGCTACGATCCCGGCACCGAGGCGGAGCGCCGCTACAGGGAGTGGTACACGACCCGCTACCACCTGCCCCAGGACGACATGACGACCCCGATCGACCATGAGGCGGCAGGCGCGTTCAACCGCTTCTTCTTCACCCTGACCGAGCGGGTCGCCAACGCAGATGCGCCGCCGCAATGGCTGCCGGACAGCCCCTATCGGCCCCGGAACGCCGACTAGGGTCCCGTCAGGTTTTCCGTCCGAACCAGCCGGTCCTGCCGGCCGGCGGAGGCGAAGGTTCCGCCGGTGCGGGACGCGGCGTCGCGGGACGCGGCGCGGGCGCCCGGGCGCCCGCAACCGGCCGCTGACGGATGACCAGAT
>JALYPS010000412.1 GCA_030856285.1 Pseudomonadota bacterium | reverse complement strand
GCCGCCGGTGAATTATGGCCCGGCTCGCTGGCACAGGCGTGTCTGTGTCGGAGCCGTGAATTTTCGGCGGGAGGTGGCCCAAGCCTTGGTGGACCAAGTGTCCTCCGTCGCCATTCAGGCGGGGCTGGAAATCGGCGAGCCCGGATGCCACCCGAACATTCTCATCATGGGGACCGACGACGGCTCTGCGCTGGCGCGAGCCATGGTCGCGTCCAACCCTCGGATATTCCGACCCGGATACGCGGGTGCGACCCTTGGCTCCGTCGCGCTGGAGCGTTTTCAATCGACCGAGGACGCTATCCGCTGGTGGCATGTCAGCGTTCCAATGACGATTGATCACAACCTCGTTGCTGTGCGTCTTCCGGGGCAACAGGCACCCTTGGTCCCCCAAGATGGAAGCCGCCTCACCACGCGCATCCGAAACGACCTCGCCGGTGTCTTCATCGTGCTCGACATCAACCGGGCGGCGGGTCTCTCCTTCCAGCAGATCGGCGACTACATTGGCATGGTGGCCTTCGCCCAAGTTGATCCAGACGCCGACACCTCGACCTACGACACCGTCCTGAATTTGTTCGAAGCCCCTCCGCAATCTCAGCCCGCACTCACGGAATGGGACCTGTCATACCTTCAAGCCCTCTACGGGGCGGAGTTGAATCAACGGGCCGTGAATCAGCAGAGCGGGGAGGTCTCTAATTCCATGTTCCGTGATCGCCAGCGGGCACAGCCAGCGGCTGTTGGGCAGGTCATTGATCTTGGCCAGGACGTCAGCGAGCCAGGCCTGCGGATCAACGTCATTCATCTTTGCGGTGGCGATCAGGCTGTACATGACCGCGGCGCGTTGGCCGCCCCGATCCGAACCGCAGAACAGCCAGGCTTTGCGACCCAGTGCGATGCCGCGCAGGGCGCGTTCAGCGGCATTGTTGGACAGGCAGACGCGGCCGTCGTCGAGGAAGCGGCTAAACGAAGACCAGCGCGCTGTGAGGTAATGAATGGCCTTGGCGATGTCGTGGTTTCGGGTGATCTGCTGGCGGGTGTCGGCCAGCCACACCTCGATCTCGGCTACGACCGGCGCGCTCTGTGCCTGACGCACAGCCACGCGTTCTGACGCCGTGACGCCGTTGATCTGCCGCTCGATGGCGAACAGCCGATCGATCAAGCGGACAGCCTCCAGGGCCTTTGGATAGACAGCCTTCGGCTTCTCGCCACGCGCCTTCTTGCGCTCGGCGGCCTCGATGTCGGCCAGGACGAAGAACTTGCGCCGGGCATGGGCCCAACAGCCCGCCTCCATGATCGGGCCCGGCGGCCGTCCCGGTTTGTAGAGCGCATTGTAGCCACTGAACGCGTCGGCCTGCAGCAGGCCACTCCAGGATTGAAGATGAGCCTGCGGATGCTCGCCCTTGCGATTGCGCGAGTAGTAGAACACCGCCGCCGGCGGCGCCGCCCCGCCGAACGGCTTGTCGTCTCGCACATAGGTCCAGAGGCGGCCGATGTCGGTCCGGCCCTTTGCCAGGACCGGGACCGTGGTGTCATCGCCGTGCAGCCGTTCGGCCGCCAGCACATGGGCCTCGATGCGCCGGTACAGCGGCGCGAGCACCGAGGCGACGCCGCCGACCTGGTCGGCCAGGGTCGACAGGCTCAGCGGCACGCCTTCGCGGGCATAGCGCTCAGCCTGACGGTTCAGCGGCTGATGCTGACCGAACTTCTCGAACACGACCATGGCCAGAAGGCTGGGGCCAGCCCAGCCGCGGGGCAGAACGTGGAAGGGTGCCGGTGCCTGAGCGATGGTCTCGCAGTCCCGGCACGAGAGCTTCTCGCGCACGGTCTGGATCACCTTCCACTGGCGCGGGATCACCTCCAGCGTCTCGGTGACGTCCTCGCCCAGCTTGCTCAGCCGCGTGCCGCCACAGCAGGCGACACGCTGTCGGCGCGGCGATCACCACGCGCTCGCGCTGCAGGTGCTCGGGGAAGGGCTGGCGTGACGGCTTCTTGCGGGCGAACGCCTTGACGGTCGTGGTCGCTCGGGCGGCGGCCTTCTCGGCCACCAGCTCGTCTTCAGTGGCCGAGGCTTCCAGCTCCTCCAGCTGCAACTCCATCTGGTCCAGCAACCGGCTGGAACGCTCTGACGTGACGCCGAACTGCTCGCGTTTGAGCTTGGCGATCATCAGCTTCAGATGGGCGATCAGGGCCTGATCTTCGGACCGCTCGGCCTTGGCCATCGCCGCCTCGGCTTGGGCTTCGTCGCGCTCGACCCGGGCCTCGTCGCGTTCACTGCGCATGCTGGCCAGCGCCGCCTTCAGCGCTTCAAAGTCGTCAGGAACGGGCGCGGCCAAGGCTTCCATGACCAGAATTGAATCATAGATCGGACCGTTTGTGGCGCCCTAAAATGCAGCCGCGGCCAATTATTTTTTCGAGGGCTAACCCGCGGTCATCGGACGCCAGCTGTGCTGGGGATTGCGCCAGTCGATCCCCTCCAGAAGGTAGCTCAACTGGGCACCCGTCAGCGCCACAGCCCCACCCTCGGCCGACGGCCATATGAACCGTCCCCGCTCCAGCCGCTTGGCGTAAAGCGAGCTGCCGATCCCGTCATGCCAGATGATCTTCAACAGGCTGCCGCCGCGCCCCCGGAACACATACAGATCCCCGCCATGCGGATCGCGCTTCAGGTGCTCCTGGACCAGCAGCGCCAGCCCCGGCATGCCTTTGCGCATGTCCGTATGGCCTGTGTAGATCCAGACTCGCCCGCCGAACGGGATCATCGCAGCGCCTGCAGAACAGCCTTCACCAGCACCGGCGGCGCCAGGGCGGTGATACTCACCCGCGCCGTCGCCAGCTCGATCCGGATCACGGCCGAACCGTCTGCCACGGGCCCCTTGCCAGCGCCGGCGACCACAACCTCGATAAAATCTGGCACCGCCGCCGCTCGCGCGGTGCGCCGCCATGTATAGA
>JALYPS010000204.1 GCA_030856285.1 Pseudomonadota bacterium | reverse complement strand
GCTGGGCGACGCCCGCCTGACGCTGGCGAAGGAAGCGCCGGGCTCCTACGACCTGCTGATCATCGACGCCTTCTCGTCCGACGCCGTGCCGACCCATCTGCTGACGGTCGAGGCCATCGAGGGGTATCTGGCGTTGCTGAAGCCGGACGGGGTGGTGTTGCTGCACCTGTCGAACCGCAACCTCGACATCACCTTGCCGGCCGTCGCCGCGGCCCAGGCGCTGGGCAGGCCGAGCCTGCACCAGCTCTATTATGAGCGGGACGATACCCCTGAGATGGCCGAGGCCTCGACCGAGGCCCTGATCCTGTCGCCGACGCCGGAGGGTCTGACGGACTTCATGGCTGACGACCGCTGGAACACGCCCGCCCGGACCTCGGTCCGGCCGTGGACGGACGACTACGTCAACCTGTTCGGATCGCTACAGCGCAGCATGTTCGACACGCCCGAACTTCAGGCGCTCAGGAGCCAGTAAGCTCGATCGTCGCAATGGCCTGGGCCGCCAGGCCTTCGCCGCGGCCGGTGAAGCCCATGGCCTCGGTGGTCGTCGCCTTGACGCTGACCGCGTCCAGCGGAAGCGACAGCAGGTCGGCGAGCCGTTCGCGCATGGCCTGACGATGCGGCTTCACCTTGGGCCGCTCGCAGATCAGGGTGACGTCGACATTGACCAGCCGTCCGCCGCGCGCGGTCAGCCGCTCGACGGCGTGGATCAGAAACCGGTCGGACGAGGCGCCCTTCCACTGCGGATCGGTGGGCGGGAAATGATCGCCGATGTCGCCGTCGCCCATGGCCCCGAGGATGGCGTCGGTGAGCGCGTGCAGGCCGGCGTCGGCGTCGGAATGGCCGATCAGGGTCTGGTCGTGCGGGATCTCGACCCCGCACAGCCAGACCGAGGTTCCCGGCCCCCAGCGGTGCGCGTCAAAGCCTTGGCCGACCCGCGTCTGGCGGGGGATGAGCGCTTCGGCCATGGCGAAATCCTCGGGGTAGGTCAGTTTCATCAGCCGCGTATCGCCGGCCACCATGGCGACGGCCCGTCCGGCGGCGCGGGCGACCTCGACATCGTCGGTCGGCGGTGTCGGCCCGGCCCAGGCGGCATAGGCGTCCCGGATGGCCCCGAGCCGGAACCCCTGCGGGGTCTGGGCGCGCCAGAGACCGTCCCGGTCTATCGATGCGCCCATGATGTCGTCTGCGCCGCGGCGCAGGCTGTCCGTGACCGGCAGGACGGACAGGGCGGCTTCGTGCCCGTCCAGCGCCGCCAGAACCCGGCCGATCGTCGCCGCGTCCAGAAGCGGTCGGGCGGCGTCATGGATCAGGACCCGGGCGTCGGACGGCGCTCTCAGGGCGTTCAGGCCGGCCCGGACTGACGCCGCGCGTGTCGCGCCGCCGGCGACTGCGAACCACCCGTCAAGACCCGCGAGCGCCTGGGTGGCCAAGGCCTCGGCGCCGGGGGCGACGACGACCGCCAGCTCTGACGCTCCGGCGGCCAGAAGGGCCTCGGCGGACCAACGCAGAACCGGCCGTCCGCCCAGTGTGCGCCATTGCTTGGCTTCGCCCGCGCGTGATCCGGTCCCGGCGGCGACGATGATGGCGGAGAAGCTCATAGCGCCGCTTCTACCCACCCGGGGCGACGCTGACGAGGCCTCTGTGGGCTGGGTCCATCCTGTTTGACAACGGACTGCGGCGAGGCCAGCCTGTCCGTCGGAGGACATTCGATGAACCATACAATTCTGCAACCGGTGATCGGCCTGGTGCTCTGGTCGATGGTGATGTGGGCCTGGCTTTACGCGACCCGCTTGCCCGCCATGATCCGGGCGCGGACGAAACTGGACCCGACCCAACCGCGGGACGTCATGCTGGGTGGCCTGCCGCCGCGGGTGCGATGGAAAGCCGACAACTACAATCACCTCATGGAGCAGCCGACCCTGTTCTACGCTACCGCTCTGGCGCTGGCTTTGCTGGGTCAGGGCGACGGCCTGAACCTCTGGCTGGCCTGGACCTATGTGGCGCTGCGGGTGACGCACAGCCTGATTCAGGCGCTGATCAATGTGATCGTGGTGCGCTTCGCCGTCTTCATGGCCGCGAGTGGAATCCTGGTCGTACTCGCGGTCCGCGCCGCGATGGCCGTTTTCCAGGTCTGAGCGGGGGTTGGACCCGAGGCCGTAAACCCCCTATCTGCCCGGCCATGCACAGCGGCCTGCAGATCGGCGACGTGTGGGTGCCCGGCCGGGTGCTGACTGCACCCATGACCGGCATCACCGACCTGCCATTCCGGCGGCTCGCCTCGCGGCTGGGCGCGGCCTATGTGGCGACCGAAATGGTGGCCGCCGCCGAACTGGCCCGCGCGCGGCCGGATGTCGTGCGGCGTGCGGCGGTGGGCGAGGGCCTGCCGCTGACGGTCATCCAGTTGGTCGGACGCGATCCCTTCGCCATGGCCGAGGGCGCGCGCATGGCGGAGCAGGCCGGCGCCGATATCATCGATCTGAATTTCGGCTGCCCGGCCAAGGAGGTGACGGGTTCGGCCTGCGGCTCGGCCCTGATGCGGACGCCCGATCTCGCCTGTCGGCTGATGCAGGCGGCGGTCGAGGCCACCAGCCGACCGGTGACGGTCAAGATGCGGCTGGGCTGGGACGACGCGCACCGTAACGCCCCGCTGCTGGCCAAACGGGCCGAGGAGATCGGCGTCCGGGCCGTCACTGTGCACGGGCGGACCCGGCAGCAATTCTATACCGGCGTCGCGGACTGGACGGCGGTCGGCGACGTCAAGGCGGCGGTGGGCATTCCGGTCATCGTCAACGGCGACATCCTGACCGCCGACGACGCGCGCGAGGCGCTGCGCCAGTCGGGCGCCGACGCCCTGATGCTGGGCCGCGGCGTCTATGGCCGTCCGTGGCTGGCGGCGCATATGGAGCGGGCCCTGGCCGACGGGACGGTGCTGCTGGAGCCCGACCGGGAAGAGCGGCTTGGCATCGTGATCGAGCATCTGCGCGCCTCGGTCGCCTTCTATGGCCTGCCGCTGGGGCTGAAGATGTTCCGCAAACACCTCGGCTGGTACGTCGAACAGGCACCCTGGCCCGACGATCCGCTGGAGCGGAGGGCGGCCAAGGGGCGGCTGTGCCGGTTGGAGACCCCTGAAGCGGTCGAACAGGCCCTGACGGCGCTCTGGCTTAAGGTGACGCATTCGGGCAACCCGGGTGTTGATATTCCGCCACAGGTGGTCGAGACTGCTGTGGCATGACGGATACGCCCGCCGCCGAGACAGAGCCCGCTCCGCCCGCCGATCGACGCGGCGCGGCTCGCTGGTTCTCCGGCTGGTCCGAGGAGCGCCGTCGCAACACCTTCCTGATCGCCTATGCCGTCGCCTTCCTGGTCACAGCCGCCGCCATCTGGCTGGTGGCCGTGGCGCCGGGGGCCAGCGGCGAGGGCGCCCGGGCGGCCGCGAGTCAGGCCGTTCTGGCTATCCTCGGGGTCAATCTGCTGCTCATTGGCGGACTGG
>JALYPS010000170.1 GCA_030856285.1 Pseudomonadota bacterium | reverse complement strand
ATCATCTCGGCCGTGACGGCCCTGGGTTCGACCATCAAGACCAAGTTCAACGCCGTCGTCACCGGCATGGGCGGCACCGCCGGCGCCTGATCGCCGACGACAGTCCTGAAACCGGCGAGGGGCCGGAACGGAAACGCTCCGGCCCTTCTGCTTGTCGCTCCTCGGGACGAACGGGGGGCAAGCTTTCGGTAAGCACGACTGTGCGCGGGCGCTTAACCCAGCTGCGGCATGATGTGGATGTTCAGGGGGTCAGACGGGTGACCGGCTCCCCCCGCCAGTCGCCAGCAACCCCCTCGGGAGGAAATCCAATGACCAGGTTCGTTTCGCAATTCATGTCCGACGAGTCGGGCGCCACCGCCATTGAATACGGCCTGATCGCCGCGCTCATCGCCGTCGTCATCATTTCGGCCGTGACGGCGCTGGGCTCGACCATCAAGACCAAGTTCAATGATGTCGTGACCGGCATGGGCGGCACCGCTGGCGCCTGATCGCCGCCGAAAATCCTGAGACCGACGGAGGCCGGAGCGGAAACGCCCCGGCCTCTTTCGTATGCGGGCCAATTTCACGTGCGGCGGGCACCGGATGGCAACCGGGTTTTAACCGTCGGCGGGCCACAAGGGGGGATGGACACCATCACCCTGATCCTTCTCGGCGTCATGCCGGCGCTCGCCATCGTCGCGGGCCTCAAGGACCTGACGTCGATGAAGATCCCGAACTGGATTTCCGGCCTTCTGATCCTCGCCTTCTTCCCCGCCGCCCTGGCCGTCGGCCTCGCTCCCATGACGGTGGCCCTCAACCTCGGCGTTGCGGCCCTGGCGCTGGTGATCGGAGCCGGCATGTTCGCCCTGCGCTGGATCGGCGGCGGCGACGCCAAGCTGATGGCCGCGACCTGCCTGTGGCTGGGCGCCTCGGGCTCGGGCATGTTCCTGTTGTGGACGGGCGTGATGGGCGGGCTGTTCTGTCTGATCCTGCTGTTCGCGCGCTTTCATTCACGCCCTTATCTGCTGGGCGCGCCCGGATGGGTGGTGCAGCTGATGGAGCCGCGCGGCGACATCCCCTACGGCGTGGCCATCGCCGCCGGTGCCCTCATGGCCTACCCGGCCTCGCCGCTGCTCGTCGCCTTCATCGCAGGATAGCGAGGTTCGGCCGTGACTTAGGCCGGCGTTAACCCGCGCCCGGCATGGTCGTTAACGGTAGGGGACCAAAGGACCGACTCAGGGGTCCGGTCCAGCCTGCCGGAGACCGTCGATGAAGCCCGCCCGTATCATCGTGATCTGCGTCGCCGCCGTGGCCGCCATTGGTCTGGCCCTGGTCGTGCGCGCCATGGGATCGCCCTCGAATTCGCCGACCGCCGTCGCCGCCGCCGCCGCTGTTCCGGTGCGCCCCATGGCCAAGGTGCTGGTCGCGGCCAAGGACCTTCAGCCCGGTCAGAGGCTGACCGAGTCCGATCTGGCGTGGAAGGACTGGCCCGTCGACGAGGTCAACCCAGCGTTCATCACCGACGGCACCACGCCCCTGCCCACGGCGGGGGCTGCCGAAGTCGCTGCTGCGGCCGCGCGGCCTGAAGGCGCCGTGGCCTCGGTCACCCGCGCCGCCACCAATCTGACCACCGGGGGAGCCAAGGCCGACTATGTCGGCTCGGTGGTGCGTGAACCCATCCTGGCCGGCGAACCGATCGTCGGTCGCAAGATCGTCCGCGCCGGGGACAGCGGCTATATGGCCGCCTATCTGGAGCCCGGCATGCGGGCCATGGCCATCCGGGTCACGGTCGAGACCGCCGCCGGCGGCTTCATCCTGCCCGGCGACAGGGTCGATGTCCTGCTGACCCGGGAAACCAACCTGAGCAATGCCGGCGCGCAGGAAGGCGACCGGTCCAAATTCGCCTCATCGACAGTGATGCAGAACATCAAGGTGCTGGCCATCGATCAATCGACCCGGGCCGGCGACGATGAACAGGCCGTGGTCGGCGCCACCGCCACTCTCGAGGTCGGTCCTCGCGACGCCGAGGCCCTCGCCCTCGCCAAATCCGAAGGCGAACTTAGCCTGGTGCTGCGCTCCTACGCCGACACCGGCGGGCCGTCTGGCCGGGTGGCGCCGCTCGTCCGCCCATCCTCCGCTGTCCGCGTCTATCGCGGCGGCGCACCTGAAGTGGTGGTGGTCCCATGAAACATCTGATCGCGATCGCTCTCGTCGGCCTGACGGCCGCCGCTGTCGCGCCCGCCGGGCCGACCGAGGCCCAGGCCCAGTCCCGCGCCGCCGTGCCGATGGGCGCCGGCGCCCAGCTGATCAACCTGCCGCGCGGCTCGTCGATGGCGATCGACCTGCCGTCCGACGCCCGCGACGTCATCGTGCCGAACCCGATGGTGGCCGAGGCCATGCTGCACTCGCCGCGCCGCATCACCATCATCGGTCTTCAGCCCGGTGAAACCGACGCCGTGGTTCTGGATTCGGCCGGCCGCACCATCCTGTCGCTGCGCGTCCGCGTCGACGCAGGCGTCTCCGCGCTCCAGGACACGCTGAGCCGGATCATGCCGGGCTCCCAGGTCCGCGCCGAGGCCGTCAACGACAGCATCATCCTGACCGGACCCGTCAGCAGCCCCGGCGAAGCCGACCGCGCGGCCCAGGTCGCCCGCGCCTTCGTCTCGGCTCCCGAGAAGGTCATCAACATGATGACCATCGTCGGTTCCGACCAGGTCATGGTCAAGGCCCGCGTCATCGAGGTTCAGCGTACGGCGATCAAACAACTGGGTCTGGACGTCAACGCCATCCTCAGCGGTGTCGGCGACGGCCTGTCCTTCGCCCAGAGCGCCACCTTCGGCGTGTCCGGCAGCCAGCTGGGCGGCGGCATACTTAACTTTCTGGACCAGGCCGGCGACGGCAGCCGACTGAACACCAGCCTTCGCGCGTTTGAGCGCGTCGGCCTCGTCCGCACCCTCGCCGAGCCGAATCTGACCTCGGTCAACGGTGAGAATGCCGAATTCCTGGCCGGCGGTGAATTTCCCGTTCCGGTCGGTCGCGACAACGACGGAAATATCCAGGTCGAATTCAAACCTTATGGTGTGCGGCTCGCCTTCCGCCCCATCGTGCTGTCGCAGGGTCGCATTTCGCTACAGCTGTCGACGGAGGTGTCGGAATTGACCACCAACGGCGCCTTCACCGTGGGTGGAGCGGGGCCGAACGCCTTGGTCATACCGGCTCTGAACGTGCGCCGTTCGTCGACGACCGTGGAGCTTCCGTCCGGCGGCTCAATGATGATCGCCGGCCTGCTGCGCGAGGACACCCGCCAGAACATCGACCAGTTGCCGGGCATCGGCAGCCTGCCGGTCCTCGGCGCCCTGTTCCGCTCCCGCGACTATCTGTCGGGCGAGACCGAGCTGGTCATCATCATCGAGGCCTACATCGTCTCGCCGACCTCGCCCGGCCGGATGCAGACGCCGGCTGACGGTCTGATCGTCGCCAGCGACGCCCAGACCCTGCTGTTCGGCCAGCTGAACCAGCAGTACCGCCGCCCCGGCGATCCGGCCGCTGTGGACAGCGGATGGGCCGGCCCCGTGGGCTATGTCATCGAATGAGGATCCCCGTGAAACGCGCCCTCGTATCCGCCGTCTTCGTCCTCGCCGCGGGCCTCGCCGCCTCCGGCTGCGCCTCAGTGTCCGCCGGCGCCGTCGACGCCCCGATGACGCCGCTGTCGCGCTACTCCCTGCAGGTCGAGCCGGGCGTGGACCGGATAGCCCTGGCCGTCCACGATCAGGGGCTTTCCTCGAACCAGCGCGCTGCCTTGCGCGGTCTTGCGGCGCGCTACGGCGAGTCGGGCGCCGGCCATGTCCGTATTGAGTCGCCCGCGGGCGATGATCCGGTCGCGGTCCAGCAGGCCTATGCCGTCCGAACCTTCCTGCACGCCGCCGGCATCCCTGAAGACCGCATCCAGATGGCCGCCTACGCCGCACCCGATCCCCGGGCGCCGGTGTTGGCCGGTTTCGAGACATTCCGGGCCGCCATCCCCGACTGCGCGGCCGAGGCCCGCAACATGGGGACGCGCCTTTCCAATCAGAGTTCCGGCGCCTTCGGCTGCGCCATCACCGCCAATATGGCGGCGCAGATCGCCGACCCTCGCGACATTCTCGGCGCCCGGCCGATGACGCCGGCCGACTCGGGCCGCGCGGCGGTGGTGTTCGACAACTATCGCAGGGGCCAGGCCAGTTCGACCCCGCAAGAGCCTCTGGTGAACGGCCGCATCTCCGGGGCTGTGGAATAGCGTGACATGAGCAACGCCTTCGCGCCCCGGCCGTTTGATGAATTCGACGACGAGTTCGACCTCGACGCGGGCTATACCGCGCCCGGCGCCGTCATGCCGGCGCAGGCCAATGTCGATCCGGGGACCTTGGAAGAGGTCGACCAACGGCAGGCGCTGCAATTCACCGCGCCGACCGTTCCGGTTCCCGCTGGCCAGTCCGTCCTTGAACACCTGTCGGCCGACGCCTCCCTGCCGGCCGCCGGATTCAATCCCGTCGGCGAGCTGGTCGCCGGAGCCGCAGCGGCCTTTTCGCCCGTCGTGAGCGGCGGCCACACGGCCGAGGTGTCGGTTCCGCGCATCGCCATCCATGTCTTCGCCGAGCGCCAGGACACCCTCGCCGCCGCCGAACGGGCCGGCCAGGATCGCCGGCTGTCGCGAGCGACGACCCAGATCCGCATCGGCGGCGTCGCCGCGGCGGTGGAGGCCTATCGGCACGAACCGACCCCGCCGCTGATCGTGGTCGAATGCATGAAGGACCCGCAGACCCTGCTGTGGGAAGTCGATCAGCTGGCCGAAGTCTGCGACGCGGGCACAAAGGTGGTCGTGGTCGGCGCCACCAACGACATCCTGCTGTTCCGCGAGCTGATGCGGCGCGGGGTCAGTGAATATCTGGTCGCTCCGCTGCAACCGTTGCAGCTGATCTCGGCCATCGGCGGCCTGTTCGCCGATCCTGCCCAGCCCTTCGTCGGCCGGTCGATCGCCTTCGTCGGCGCGCGCGGCGGCACCGGCTCCAGCTCGGTGGCTCACAACACCGCCTATGCGATGAGCGAGCGGATCGGCGCCAACACCGTTATCGTCGACTATGATCTTCCGTTCGGCACCGCCGGTCTGGACTTCAATCAGGATCCGCTGAGCGGCGTCGCCGACGCCCTCAGCCAGCCGGACCGGCTCGACCCCGTGCTGCTGGACCGGATGATGGTCCGCTGCACCGACAAGCTCAGCCTGTTCGCCGCGCCCGCGACCCTCGACGTCGACTGGGATATCTCCCCGGAAGCGTTCGAGGAGGTGACGACCCAGATCCGCTCGACGGCGCCCTTTGTGGTGCTGGACCTGCCCCATCTGTGGTCCGGCTGGATGCGCCACACCCTGATCGCCGCCGATGAGGTGGTGATCGTGGCGACGCCCGATCTGGCCAGCTTGCGCAACGCCAAGAACATGATCGACCTGATCCGTCAGGGCCGGCCCAATGACGCGCCGCCGCGGCTGGTGCTGAACCAGGTCGGCGTGCCGGGCCGTCCGGAAATCCCGGCCAAGGATTTCGGCGCCGCCCTGGGGGTTCACCCCAGCCTGATCATCCCGTTCGACCCCAAGACCTTCGGCGCGGCCGCCAACAACGGCCAGATGATCCTCGACGCGGGCGGCAAGTCCAAGTCGGCCGAGGCCTTCCAGACGCTGGCCCAGATTGTCTCGCGCCGTGAGTTGCCGCTGATCGCCGGACCGAAGGGCAAGGCCGGCAAGGGCGAAGGCAAGTCCATGTTCTCCGGCCTGTTCAAGAAGAAGTCCTGACGCGTGTTCGGCAAGCGCACAGGTCAGCCCGGCAATGTCGCCGCCGCCCCGCGGCCCGCGCCCGCCGAAGCCGCGCCTGTCGAGCAGCCGTCGCCGGGCATTCAGGTCGAAGCCTTCGCCTTTGGCGGCGAGCCGGACGCCGGGCAACAGCAGGCGGCCGCGCGCAAGGCTGAGTCCTATGCCGCCAGGCCCGCCTCGCCAGCGGCCGATCGACTGG
>JALYPS010000166.1 GCA_030856285.1 Pseudomonadota bacterium | reverse complement strand
CGCGCCCGATCGATCGGGTGCGAGGCTCGGCGTCCGGTTGGTCAAGGCGGTACAGGACCATGCACCGCCGTCGGTGCAGCGTTTCGAGCTGTTCACCGGCGGCCTTAGCGTGCGCCATATCGCCCTGTACTGGCTTCTTGGATTCGAGGAGTTTGATCGGCGATGCTCGGACGAGGGTATCGAACTCGTCTATATGGGCCGCGACCGGACATAGGCCGGAACCCAAGGCGTTCAGGAGCGAGACCCGTGGCCGACTTCACGCACCGGATCGCGACTGAGGCCGACATTCCGGCCCTCGTCGCCCTGATGGACCGGTCGATCTCCGGCCCGCTCGCCGCCTTCCTGACGCATGACCAGATCGCCGCCAGCCGCAAACTGATGGGGATCGACAGCCAGATCATAGCCGACCGGACCTATTTCATCGTCGAGGCCGATGGCGTTCTCGCGGGCTGCGGCGGCTGGAGCGGCCGGATCACCGAATACGGCGGCGACCACACCCCCGGACGAATGCCGGCGCCCTTGACCCCAGGCGTCGACGCCGCGCGCATCCGGGCCATGTACACGGCGCCCGAGCTCGTCCGCCGCGGGGTCGGCCGGATGATTCTGGACCTGTGCGAGACCGCCGCCCGGGCCGCCGGCTACGACCGCGCCGAACTGGCCGCCACCATGGGCGGCGAGCCCCTGTATCTGGCCGCCGGCTATCGCGAGATCGAACGATTCGAGGACGATCGCGGCGGCGCACCCGTGCCGCTGGTCCGGATGGGCAAGCGACTGGAGGGGTTTGGTCCTTCGGGCGAACCCCGCTAGCGTCGCCGCATCAACTCGGGGAACAGCATGAAACCGGCCCGAAATCCCGCCCTGATCATCGGCGGCCTGCTGAGCGTCGCCGCGTCGCTAATGCACATCGGCTGCATTATCGGCGGTCCCGACTGGTATCGCTTCTTCGGCGCCGGCGAAGAATTGGCGATAATGGCCGAGCAGGGGTCGATGATTCCGGCCCTGCTTACTCTCGGTATCGCCGCCCTCCTGGCGATCTGGGCGGCCTACGCCTTTTCAGGCGCCGGCCTGCTGCCCCGCCTGCCGCTGCTGCGCACCGGACTGGTGGTGATCAGCGCCATCTATCTGTTGCGCGGCCTGGTGTTGATCCCGGCGCTGGTGATCCACGGGAGCGACATCATGCCGTTCTTGTTGTGGAGTTCCCTGATCGTCCTCGTCTACGGCCTCGCCTATGCGATCGGGACCTGGACCGCCTGGCCCGGCCTCGCACCCCGTCGATGAGCGCAGCCATGACCCCCGCCCGCCGCCTGCGCAACATCATCGGCGGATCGGCCGGCAATCTGGTCGAGTGGTTCGACTGGTTCGCCTATGCCGCCTTCACCGTCTATTTCGCGCCGATCTTCTTTCCCAAGGGCGACAGCACCGCCCAGCTGCTGAGCGCGGCGGCCGTCTTCGCGGTCGGCTTCCTGATGCGGCCGGTGGGGGCCTGGGTCATGGGGGTCTATTCGGACCGGCGGGGCCGCAAGGCCGGGCTGACCCTGTCCGTCACCCTGATGTGCACCGGCAGTCTGATCATCGCCTGTACGCCCGGCTACGCGAGCATAGGCCTGGCCGCCCCGGCGATGCTGCTATTCGCGCGGATGCTGCAGGGGCTCAGCGTGGGCGGGGAGTACGGCTCGTCGGCCACCTATCTGTCAGAGATGGCCACGGCGAAGCATCGCGGCTTCTGGTCCAGCTTCCAGTACGTCACCCTGATCTCCGGCCAGTTGCTGGCCCTGCTGCTGCTGATCGTGTTGCAAAGGACCATGGCCGAGGCCGATCTGGCGGCCTGGGGCTGGCGGATCCCGTTCTTCGTCGGAGCGGCGCTGGCGGTGGTGGTGTTCTGGCTCCGGCGGCGGCTGGACGAGACTTCCGCCTTCATCGCCACGGATGCGAGCGAGGCGCCGAAATCCAGCGCCCTGCTGCTGATCCTCAATCATCCGAAGGAGGCGCTGATGGTCCTCGGCCTGACCGCCGGCGGAACCGTCGCCTTCTACACCTACACCACCTACCTGCAGAAATTCCTCGTCAACACGAGCGGCTTCTCGAAGACGACGGCGACCGAGGTCAGCGCCGCGGCCCTGTTCGTCTTCATGCTGTTGCAGCCCGCAGTCGGCGCCTTGTCTGACCGGATCGGGAGACGACCGGTGATGATCGCCTTCGGGGTGATGGGGGTGCTGTTCACCGTCCCGATCATGACAGCCCTGTCCGGCGTCGAGAGCCCGTTCATGGCCTTCCTGCTGGCCATGACAGCCCTGATCATCGTCAGCGGCTACACCTCCATCAACGCCGTGGTGAAGGCCGAGCTGTTTCCGGCCCACATCCGCGCGCTGGGCGTCGCCCTCCCGTACGCCATCGCCAACGCCCTGTTCGGCGGCACGGCGGAATACGCCGCCCTGTGGTTCAAGGGCGAAGGCATGGAGAGCGCCTATTTCTGGTACGTCACCGCCCTGATCGGCGTGTCGCTACTGACCTACATCCGCATGCGGGATACGGGCCGCAATAGTCTGATCACGCACGACTAACCCTTGAGCCGCGCCAGCGCTTCGGGGAACCGGCGCGACAGTGGCGCGCGAACCTCGCCCAATTCGACGGTCCAGTCCCCTGAGCCGTCGGGCGCCAACCCCGTGACCCGGGCACCATTCACCAGCCAGGACCTGTGGGCCCGGACGAAGCCATAGACCTCCAGTTCCACCTCGATCGCAGCCAGGGTGGCGCGCATCAACGGCCGGCGCCCGTCGGCCAGCCAGAACTCGACGTAGTTCCCGGCCGAGGACACGGCCAGTATCTCCCCGACCGGGGCGCGGATGATCCTCGCCCCGTCGCGGATGTCGAAACTGACGGGGCGCAGCGGCGTCGCCGTTGTCCGCCGTAGACGCCGGATCACCCAGAACAGCAGGACGAAGGCGGCGTAACTGATCAGGTCCTTGCGGAACTCGTACAGATAGACCTCGCCCGCCGGGCCAGGCTCGTAGGGGCCGGCCTCCACCGAGGCGTACACAGCGAGCCGCAAGCTCATCATGCCGACGACGTGCAGGGCGCTCCAGATCGCCGCGACGGCCAGATGTACGCCGGCGAAGACGGCGCGCGCGCGCCAGCCGTCCCGCGTCATGTCAGGCGGCGCGCCCGCCGTGCTGAGCCACGGCAGCCAGGCCAGAAGCACGACGACGACGGCGCTCGTGCTCTCCCAGACCCAGGGCTCCCAAGCGTCGACGTGGGGATGGTCGACCTGGACCGTCAGGGAATTGACCACGGTGACGGCGGCGGCGCCCACGGCGATGGCGAGGGCCCCGATCAGGAGGTCGCGCGTACCGGCCCCGCGGAGCCGCTCCAGCCCGCCTTCCAGCAGGCCGCCGGTCCCACGAGGCGCGCCGCCCGTCCCTGAGGGAGCGCGCTCATCCCTCGCCGGCGGCCGCCCGCCCCGTCGTTCTTGCACCGTCCCGCCCGACGGCGACGATCCCGAACCGTCGCCCTCGCTCATGGAGTTCTCGCCCGTGTCATCCCCACCCTTCGCCCTCTCGCCGGACCGCCGCTACGACCTCGACTGGATCCGCGTCGGGGCCTTTCTGCTGCTGATTCTGTACCACGTCGGCATGTTCTATGTGCCGTGGGAGTGGCACGTGAAGTCGAGCCACGAGGTCGAGGCGCTCGAGCCGCTCATGCAGCTGACCAATCCCTGGCGGCTGACCCTGCTGTTCCTGGTGTCCGGCGCCGCGACCCGCTTCCTCGCCGACAGCCTGGCCCGTGAGGGCCGCGTCGGAGCGGGCCGTCTGGCTGGATCGCGCATCCTCAGGCTGCTGCCGCCGCTGCTATTCGCCATGTTCGTGATCGTGCCGCCGCAGAGCTATTACGAGGTCGTCGAAGCCCTGGGCCGGCTCGCCTCCCGGACCGACGCCTATCACAACGCCATCACCGCCGACTTCTGGGTCCGCTACGCCACGGCGTCCGGGAACTGGTGCGACGCCGACGGCTGCCTGATCACGCCGACCTGGAACCACATGTGGTTCGTCGCCTATCTGCTGGTCTACAGCCTGATCCTGGCCGGTCTGCTGGCGTTGTCTCTCGGTCGCTTGCGCGCCTTGGGCGGCTTTCTGGAGCGGGGACTGAAGGGCTGGGGTCTGCTGATCTGGCCAATCGTCTTTCTCGCCGTCATTCGCTGGGGTCTGGCCTACCGGTTCGAGATCACCCACGACCTGGTCAACGACTGGTACAATCACGCCCTGTCTTTCAGCGCCTTCCTGTTCGGTTTCCTGACCGCGCGGTCGGAGACGCTCCGGGACGGCTTCATCCGGTTGCGCTGGCCGGCGCTGATCCTCGCGCTGGTCGCTTGGGCGGCCTGGGCCGGTTACGCCTGGGAATACCGCGCCGAGGACGCCATGCCGGCCGACGCCCTGCGTCGCGCCATGCGCATCGTCTACGCTGCGGACCAGTGGGCCTTCATCGTCGCCATCCTCGGCTTCGGCGCCAAACACCTGAACCACGGCGGGCCGGTGCTGCGTTACCTGACCGTCGGCGCCTTCCCGTTCTATATCGTCCACCAGACCGTAATCGTGGTCGTCGGCCACCATCTGGCGCAACTGCGACTGCCGTTGGCGGCAGAGGCGGCCGTCCTGATCGGCGCCACGTTCGCCGCCTGCTTCCTGGCCTATGAGCTGGCGCGTCGGCTGGGCTGGGCAGGCCTGCTGCTGGGCGTCCGCCCTCAGGCCGCGAACCGCCCGCCCCGCGCCGCATAAGCCTGGGTGCCGCGGGTGAAGACGGTGTCGGTCGGCAGGATAGCCTCGATGGCGATGTCGCCCGCGCCCTTCAGACGGCCGTAAATCGGGCCGAAGTCCTGCAGGGTGTCGCGCTTCAACTGTTCGATCGAGTCGATGACGAAATAGACCTGCTGGAAGTCGTCGATCCGGTAGAGGGTCCGCATCACTCGCTCGAGGTCAAAGCCGAGGCGGTTGGGGGAGCCATCCTCCAGCGAGAACACGCTTTCGGTCGCCGAGGACACGATCCCTGCCCCGTAGATTCGGAGACCGTCCGTGTCCTGCATCAGGCCGAATTCGACCGTGTACCAGTAGAGCCGGGCCAGATTCTGCAGCACGCCCAGCGAGGCGGCGCGCTGGCCGCCCTTGCCGTAGGCTTCCATATAGTCGGCGAAATCGGGGTCCGAGAGCATCGGCACATGGCCGAAGACATCGTGAAAGATGTCCGGCTCCTGCAGATAGTCCAGCTGGTCCGGCTTGCGGATGAACTGGCCCGACGGGAAGCGACGGTTGGCCAGATGGTCGAAGAAGACCTCGTCGGGCACCAGGCCGGGCACGCAGACGACGGTCCAGCCGGTCAGGGCCTGAAGCTTGGGATTCATCCCGGCGAAATCAGGAATGCCGCCAGTGTTGAGGTCGAGCGCCGTCAGCCCCTTGAGAAAGACGTCAGCGGCGCGGCCGGGCAGGATCTTCATCTGCCGGGCATAGAGGATGTCCCAGGTCTGGTGCTCGACATCGCTGTAGGAAGCCCAGTCCTGCGGGATGGTCCAGTCGGCGGCGGCGCCTTCCGGCGGCGCATCGAACACATGTTCGAAGTCGGACATGGACTTTCTCCTGCGACCTGCGGGCTCTGAAGGCCCTTGCCGGCAACCTAGGCCCCTCGCGGGGCGCGCGCCAGCGGCAGTCAGTGAATCGCGTGAGCCCGGGGCGCATGACGCCCCTGGGAGTCGACCGTGAACCAACGCGTCTCCGCCTCCTGCGTCAGGGCGGAAAGGTCCGGATCATGCTCGAGCGCCGTCTCGGCCGCATAGGCGATGAAACCTCCGGCAGGACCGATGGCGAGCACTTGATAGAAGGGCTGATCCGGCGCGACCTCCCCCGTCTCGCCGGGCATGCCGGCATAGGAGGCGTCAATGTCGATCACCACGCCGCGAAAGGCGGCGTCACGGTGACGGACGATCTGGCCGAGGCCGAATTTGGCGACAGTTGGCTGGGTCATTGCGCGACAATGCCGGACCCAACCTGAGCCTTGTCCGCGTGACGCCGTTCATTTTCGCGACAGACACGCTTGGCGCGGACGACCGCACGGTCCTAGAGTGTCGGGGACGGGCGCCGCTTCGGACCGCCCACCTTGAAGGCTCGGCCCATGCCGGAGACCGACGGCGCGCCGCCACGGCGTGACGACCGGTCCCAGCCCCGACGGTCAGACAGGCAGCGCGCCGCGAACGGCGCCGCCGGCGGTCCAGGGGCATCAGGTCGCGATGCGCCGCTGTATGGCGCGCTCGATCTCGGGACCAACAATTGCCGGCTGCTGATCGCGAAGCCGGCGCGCGACGGCTTTCGGGTCGTCGATTCCTTCAGTCGTATCGTGCGTCTCGGCGAAGGGCTGTCACGAACGGGCCGGCTAGATGACGCGGCCATGGACCGGGCCTATGAGGCCCTGGTGCTGTGCGGCGAACGGGTCGCCAGGAAGGGCGTCGATTCCTCACGTCTCATGGCGGTCGCGACCCAGGCCTGCCGGCAGGCCGAGAACGGCCCGGCCTTCATCGAGCGGGTGCGCATCGGCACAGGCCTGAAACTGCGGATCATCGACCCCATCGAAGAGGCCCGGCTGGCCGTTCGGGGCTGTCTGAACCTGTTCGATCACTCGGCGGAGGCAGTGCTGGTCGTCGATGTCGGCGGCGGCTCGACGGAACTCAACTGGCTTTCGAAGCGCGGCGATTCCTTCGTTCTGGAAGGCTGGATGTCGGCGCCGGTGGGGGTCGTCACCCTGGCGGAGCGGCACCCCGAGCCGGCCGGCGGGCTGGACGACTGGTATGAGGCCATGGTGACCGAGATGGGCGCCGCGATCGCGGAGGCTCCGGTCGGCCCGGCGTTGCGCGAGCTCTTTGTCAGCGGCCGTGCCCATCTGGTCGGCACCTCGGGGGCGATCACCAGTCTCGCGGGCATTCACCTCGGCTTGCGACGCTATCAGCGCAATCTGGTCGATGGCCTGTGGATGACTCGCAGCGACTGCGAGGCCGCCGCAGACAGGCTGAAACGGCTCGGCGCGGCCGGCCGCGCCGCCGAACCCTGCATCGGTCCGGACCGCGCCGACCTGGTGTTGGCCGGCGCCGCCATCATGGAAGCGGTGCAGCGGGCCTGGCCTTCCGAACGGGTCCGCGTCGCCGATCGCGGCCTGCGCGAGGGGCTGCTGCTGCAACAGATGCGCGAGGACCGAAAACCCGGCCGACGCCGCCGTCGAGGCCGATCCTAGTTGGTGACCTGAACCGGCAAGGTGACGTCGCAGACCGAGAAGTCCGCGCCGCGCGAGATCCGCGTTTCGTCCACCATCGCCCGGAACTTCGGCGAGTCAGTGGCCAATACCTGCACCGCCGGACGCTCGGCCTCGGCGATGTCGGCCGCGATCCGCACCCGCGTCATCCGGTCCGGCTCGGCCGTGACCATCCCGTTGTCCCCGTCGCCAACGCGCAGCGACCGCACCACCTCGAGGCCTGACACCGTCATGCCCCAGATGGTGTAGCGCTTGTCCAGCGCCGGATACGCCTGGCGCATCAGGAAGAATTGGCTGTTGGCGGTATCGTTGCCCTCGTCGCGAGCCATACCTGCCACGCCCGGGCAATACAGGCCCCAGCCATGCACCTTGCCATCGCCGGTCAGGGCGAAGGCCGCGTCGGGCTGGGTCTGGACCGGCAGGGAATTGAAGAAGCCGACGCGGGCGCCGGCCGGCTCGGCCACGGCAGCGAACGGCATTGTGGCGTCACGGCGGAAGGTGAATTCGCCCTTCAGATCCGGATAGGGGCTCTGGCCTTCGCCATTGCCCAGCGGGTCGCCCGTCTGGGCCATGAACCAGTCGATGACCCGATGCCACGGCACATTGTCGTAGAAGCCCCGGCGAGCGAGCAGTTTGAGCCGCTCGACGTGCAGCGGAGCCACCTCCGGCGTCAGCTCCACCAGAATGCGGCCACGGGTCGTGTCGATGACCAGCAGGTTCTCGGCCGGAACCGCGCGCCATTCAGGTATGACGACCGAGGTCGCGGGCGTAGGCGCGGGCGGTGGGCCCCCGACATCCTGAGCGAACGCAGGCGCTGCGATCAGGGCGAACAGGGCCGTGAGGCCGACTATGGCATTCATTGCATTATCCCCCGGTGACTTCGACGATCGGCTGAATATCGCAAACGGTGAAACGCGCGCCACGCTCGGCGCGCACCTGTTCCACCATAGCGGCGAAGCCCGGACTGGCCGCGGTTCTGACCCGGACCGAGGGACGCTGCCCTTCCGGCAGCGCGGCGGCGGTGCGAGCGCGGGTCATCACATCGGGATCATCGACCCGGCCGTCGGCCGCCTCTGAACCCGGCTTGAGCAACCGGACGACGTCGAGACCGGCCACAACGCGGCCGAATGGCGTGTACAGGCCGTTCAGACCTTCGTTGACGCCGGTCATGACGAAGAACTGGCTGTTGGCGCTGTGAGGATCCTGATTACGCGCCATACCGACGACGCCCGGGCAGAACAGGGCCTGAGCCGCGGTCTTGAAGTCGGCCGTGACCATCATCTGGGCGTCCGGCTGGGTGAAGACCGGCATGGACCCCGCGAAACCCAGCAGACCCGTCTGGCCCGTAACCAGATTGACGAATCCGAGGTCGCGTCCCCGGCGGAACTGGAACTCGCCCTCAATATCCGGCAGCTCGCTACTCCCCTCGCCCGTGCCCAGCGGGTCGCCGGTCTGGGCCATAAAGCCGTCCAGCACCCGGTGGAATTTCAGCCCGTCGTAGAAGCCTTGGTCCGCAAGGGTGCGGACGCGCTCCACAGACAGGGGCGCCATGCGCGGTTCCAGCTCGATCAGGATGCGGCCCTTGGCGGTGTCGATGACCAGCAGGTTCTCCGGCGCGATGGAGCGCCATTCCGGAGCCGCCGTCTGAGCGGCGGCTGGAGCAGTCGCGGCGATAACCGCCATCGAAAGCGCGCCGGCGAGTGCGATCTTGAAGCTCATTACTAACCCTTGACCTTGGCCCGCACCAATTCGGCGACGGCGGGGCTGACGAAACTATCGATCGCGCCGTCGAGACGGGCGATCTCCTTGACCAGACGCGAGGCGATGGCCTGGTGCCGCGGATCGGCCATCAGGAAGACTGTCTCGATGTCGGCATTGAGGCTCTGGTTCATCGCCGTCATCTGGAACTCATATTCGAAGTCCGCGACGGCGCGCAGGCCGCGCACGATGATGCTGGCGTCCAGCTCCTCGGCGAAATGCATCAACAGGCTGGAAAAGGGCCGCACCTCGACCTTTGAACCCAGATGGGCGACCTCGGCGCGAACCATCGCGACCCGCTGGTCGGTCGTGAACATCGGACCCTTTTCGTCGTTGCGGGCGACGCCGATGACCAGCCGGTCGACCAGCTTCACCGCACGCCCGATGATGTCCATATGCCCGTTGGTGACGGGGTCGAACGTGCCCGGATACAGGCCGATGCGCATCGATTTCCTCCCCGCTTCTCCAAGGGTTTAGCAGGCGCCAAACCGCTGGCCTAGAGCGGCTGGATCGGGTTCGAGGCCCATGCACCCTGCAGGCGGTCGATCAGGCCTGACGGTGTAGTAAATGCGCAGTCGCCGACTGCCGCGATGGCGCAGGCAGGCGTGGCGCTGTTGCAGAGGAAGGCGGCGTCGAAGCGGGCGAGGTCGTCGACATGGACCGGCTCCGTTCGGCCGGTCAGGCCGGCGTCCGTCAGGCCGCGCTGCACGAGGGCCTGGGCTACGCCCGCCAGCATGGGAGCCTGCGGCCAGACGACGTCGTCGCCGCTGACGAAGCCGATATTCCAGAGACTGCCTTCCGAGACCCTGCCCTCAACGTCAACGAACAGGGCGTCATCGAAACCGGCGGCGCGAGCGACCCGACGGGCGCGGATCAGGCCGAAGGTGGCGACGTGCTTCAGGTGCGCCGCCTCGCGGGCGTAGGTCTGGAGCTGCAGGCGCGGTGCGTCGGCAAGGGGCGGAGGCGGAGCCGACAGGGCGATCATCACCCTCGGCACGCCGCACCAGTCCGGCGTCCGCGGACTGATCTCCGGCGAGAACAGACTGACCCGCAGCCAGCAGGCGTCTCGCCCGGCCGCGGCCATGCGCATCAGGTCGCGCAGCCGCTCCTCGCCGACCGGTTCGCCGAACAGTTCGACCGCCTCGGCCTCCAGCCGCGCCAGATGCAGGTCCAGCCCACGGACACCGCCCTGCTCCGCCCGGAACGAGGTGTAGGCGCCGTAGTTGACCAGGACCACGGAGGCGAGGTCCCCCGGCGCGGCCGGCGCGCCGTCGACACTGAGTTCAACGGCGCCAACCATGGATCAGGCTTCACCGCCCTCGGCGTCGGGCACCTCGGCCTCGGCCTCACCCGCCTCATCATCGCCGCCACCGCTATCCGGCAGCCGCTCGACCGATACGACCTTCTCGCCGTCGGCAGTGCGGAAGATGGTCACGCCCTGGCTGGACCGGCCGACGATGCGGACCTGATCGACCGGCGTGCGGATCATCTGGCCGCCTGACGTCACCAGCAGCAGTTCATCACCATCCTCGACCGGGAAGGAAGCCGTCAGGCGATTGCCCGCGCGGCCCCCCAGGCCGTGGGCCGTCAGCCCCTGCCCGCCCCGGCCTGTGCGCCGGTATTCATAGGCCGAAGAGCGTTTGCCAAAGCCCGTCTCGGTGACGGTCAGGATGAACTGCTCAGCCGCGCCAAGCTCCGCGATGCGTTCGACGCTGAGCACGGCGTCGCCGGTCGCCTCATCATCGGCCTCGACCGGAACGACCTCGTCCTCGCCCTCGCCCGTCGCCCGGCGCATGGCGGTGGCGTGTTTGACATAGGCGGCGCGTTCGTCGGGCGTGGCGTCGACCCGGCCAAGCACGGCCATGGAGATGACCTCGTCGCCTTTCTGCAGGCGCACGCCGCGCACGCCGGTGGAATCCCGGCCCTTGAACACGCGCACATCGTCGGCCTTGAAGCGGATGGCGCGGCCCAGGGCGGTCGTCAGCATGACGTCGTCCTCGGCGGTGCACAGTGCCACCCCGACCATGTGATCGCCCTCCTCCAGCTTCATGGCGATCTTGCCGGCCCGGTTGACGGTGGCGAAGTCGCTCAGCTTGTTGCGGCGGACGTCGCCCGACCGGGTGGAGAACATGATGTCGTAGTTGCCCCACTCCGCCTCGTCCTCGGGCAGGGGCAGGACGTTCATGATCGAATCGCCCGGCTCGATCGGCAGCAGGTTGACGAAGGCCTTGCCGCGCGACTGCGGGTTGCCCAGCGGCAGGCGCCAGGTCTTCAGCTTGTAGGCCTTGCCGTTGGTGGCGAAGAACAGCACCGGCGTATGGGTCGAGGCCGAGAAGACGCCGACAACGGCGTCATCCTCCTTCATCGCCACGCCCGAACGGCCCTTGCCGCCGCGATGCTGCGTCCGATAGGCGTTCAGCGCCACGCGCTTTACGTAGCCGCCGTGGGTGACGGTGACGACCATGTCCTCGCGCGGGATCAGGTCCTCGTCTTCCAGCTCATAGTCGCCTTCGCCGATCAGGGTCCGGCGCGGGACGGCGAACTCCTCGCGCACGACCAGCAGGTCCTCGCGAATGACGGCGAGGATGTTGGCGCGGTCGCTGAGCAGGGTCAGATGGCCCTGGATGGTGTCGGCCAGCCCGCGCGCCTCGCCGAAGATGTCGTCGCGGCCGAGGCCGGTCAGGCGGCTCAGCGTCAGGCCGAGGATGGCCCGCGCCTGTTCGTCGGTCAGGTTCAGCTTGTCGCCCTCGACCAGCATGGAGCGCGGGTCGGCGATGAGTTCGATCAGGGCGATCATGTCGCCCACCGGCCAGCTCTTGCCCTGCAGCCGCTCGCGCGCCTCGGCCGGATCGGCCGAGCTGCGGATGATGTGGATGACCTCGTCGATATTGGCCACGGCGACGGCCAGACCGACCA
>JALYPS010000154.1 GCA_030856285.1 Pseudomonadota bacterium | reverse complement strand
CCGGCCTGGGCTGACGCCTGCCCCCGGCGCCCGCCGCACCCTGACCCCGGCCAACGCCTGGATGCATCCCGTCGCGCCGCCGCCAGAACCGGTGATGGCTGAAGCGGCGATGGCGGCGCCCCCCGCGGCGCCCCCCGCGCCCCAACCTCGGACGACCCCGGACTATCTGCCTGATCCGGGCGGACGCGGTCAGGCCGTGCCCGCAGAGATGATCTATGCGCCGGCCCCCTCCCAGGCCCCGTCGGGCGAGCCGTTCGATCCCATGGCCCCGCGCCGCGACGCGCCGATCTTCCGCATGCAGCAGGACGCGCCCGCCCCCGCTCAGGCCGCCGCCCCTCCGGTCGTCCAACCCGCCGCCGCATCGCCCCAGGCCGCGCCCCAGCCGCGTCGTGTCGCCGAAGTGAGCAACAGCGGGGAACGCCCGCCGATGCAGGGCGGCCGCTACTATTCGGTCCATCGCCAGAACGGCCGCCAGCCCGACGCGCTCGAAATGCCCGAGCCCAACTATGTCGACGCCCTGGTCGTGACCATGCCCGAGACCATCGCCTCGCAGGATCTCGCCGCGCCCGAACAGGGGGCGACCCTGATCCGCGACGCCCAGGGCCGGACGCGACGCGCGCCCGCCGCCTCCGACGGGGACCATCAGTGACAGCAGCGTCGACGCCCTCCCGCCTGCCTGAACTGATCGCCATGGCTGAAGAGGGGTCGAGCGAGAAGCGTCGCGCGCTGCTGCGGGAGCTGACCGAGCATTTCTTCGGCGTATCGGCCCGCAGCGCCACGGAGGACGCCCTCTACGGATCCGTCCTCGCCAGCCTGGCCGATGAGATGGAGAGCGCGGTCCGCGCCGAACTGTCAGCCCGGTTCGCCAAAGCGCCGAATGCGCCCCACGCCCTGATCCGACGACTGGCCAATGATGAGGCCGCTGTCGCGGGAGCCGTGCTGACCACCTCTCCCGTCCTGACGGACGAAGACCTGCTTGGCGTGGTCCGCAGCCATGGCCAGGATCACCTGCGCGCCGTCTCGGCCCGCCCGTCGGTGTCAGAGGCCGTGACCGACGTCATCGTCGAGCGCGGCGACGACGAGACCCTGGGAACCCTGCTGCGCAACGACGGCGCCCGCCTGTCGCGCAAATCGTCCGAGGCCGCGATCGAACGGGCCCGGGTCAATCCGGCGCTGCACGAGGCCACGGTCTCGCGCGCCAGCCTGCCGCCGGACCTGCTCAACGAAATGTATTTCGTCGTCGAGGCGCGGCTGCGGACGCGGATACTCGAACAGAACGCCCGCATGGACCCGGCCCTGCTGGAAAGCGCACTGGCTGCCGGCCGGGCCCGTATCGCCACCGACGACGGCGCCCTGCCCGCCGACTACGCCGAATGCTCGGCCTATGTGGAAGAGCTCAAGGCCGCCGGTCAGCTGACGCCGCAGATGCTGGCGCGGTTCCTGCGCTCGGGCGTCACCACCTCGTTCCTGATCGCCCTCGCCCAGTTGTCCGACATCGACTTCCACACCGCCCGGCAGATCATCGAGCGCCGCGAACTGGACGCCCTGGCCGTAGTCTGCAAGTCCGCCGACCTCGATCGGGCGCTGTTCCTGACCTATGCGGTGGTGCTGCTGAACGACGACGGCGACGCCATGGCCAAGGCCCATTCCTACGCCCGGATGTACGCCGAGCTGACGAAGGACGCGGCGCTCAGGACGCTGCGCTTCTGGCGGATGCGCCGCGGGGCCGTCGCGGCCTGATCGGTGGTTGGTGATTGGTGTTTGGTGGTTGGCCGACGCCGTGCGACGGCACAGCCCGCGCCGCCCTTCCACCGTCATTGAAGCAGCAATCACCAGCCACCAACCACCGGGGCCAACCCCGAACAGAAAAACGCCCGCCCCCATTGCCGGGGGCGGGCGCTTCCCGAACAGGTCGTCCTGATTACTTCTTGGCGCGGCCCGCGGCGGCGCGGGCGGGTTTGCGTCCGCCCTGGCCCAGACCCATCTGCTTGGCGAGGTCCGAACGCGCCTTGGCGTAGTTCGGAGCGACCATCGGATAGTCTTTCGCCAGACCCCATTTCGCCCGGTATTCCTCGGGGCTCATATTGTATTTGGTGCGCAGGTGGCGCTTCAGCGATTTGAACTTGCGGCCGTCTTCCAGGCAGATCAGGAAATCGGGCGTGATCGACTTGCGCACCGGCACCGCCGGGTCCTTGACCTCGGGCTCCGGCTCGACCGCGCCGGACGAGACCTGGGTCAGGGCGGCATGGATGCTGGAGATCAGGCCCGGCACTTCGACCGCCTGCACATTGTTGTTGCCGACATAGGCCGACACGATGTCCGCAGTCATTTCGAGGATTTGGGCGTTATCTTCCATGGGGCGGCCTCACCTTGTGCGTTTGTTTTTCGACTGAATCAGCCATTGGCGAGTTCAATAGATTTGTTCTGTTGTGAAAGCAACATCGGCCGCCGTGCTCGCAAAGGCGTCTCCGAAGTGCTTCAGAGTTCACTATAGATGCCGTTGTGGGGGCGGTCGCCGTCTTCAGCGGCCGAAATTGTCCGCCAGCGCCAGCATGGCCGCGCGTTCGGGCGCCGAGAAGTTGTCCACGCCCTCTTCCTCGCCATCGCGAATGGCCCTGAGAAGCGCCGGCGTCAGGGCCGAGGACAGCGACCAGTTCCAGTAGCGCAACACGGTCTGCGCCCGGTCGACGGCCAACATATCGTAGGTGATTTGCACCCGTTCCCACGCCGGATGGACCGACCCGTCGTCTTCGGTCTCGGGCCGACGCATCGAGCGCCACAGATTGGCCAGGTCGCTCTTGCCCAGCCCGGTCGCCTTGCACAGGATGGCGAGAGGTTCGCCCCCCGGGTCGCCCATGATCTTGGCCCCGGTGACCGGCTTGACCCCCGACAGATAGGCGATCTCGGTCGCCACCTCGCGGTTCAGCCCGCGCTCCGCCGCCGCCGCAACCGCCTGTTCCAGCCCGCCATAGGGGCTCTTGGCGATAGCGGCCCGGTTCCGCTGCCTGCGCTCGATAAACTGCAGCGCCTTGCGCGACACCGGGTCCTGCCAGTTCTCGGCCGCGGCCATGGCGAAGACGTCTTCCGACACCTCCTGCATGACTTCGCGGGACACAGCGAACCGCTGCAGGATGGTGCGGCGATCCTCCGGCCCGCACCACCAGAACATCACATAGGCCCCCGACGGGCGCAGTTCCGGCCGCTTCAGCACGGGGCCGCACAGCTGCGGCTCCTGCCGGCTCAGGCTGACGACGCCCTCGATCGCCGTCTGGCTCAGGCGAGCCGTGCTGTTGCGCAGCACCGCCTCGATGACATGGCTTTCGCCAAAGCTCAGCAGGGTCTCGGTGACCACCTCGGACAATGACCGGCGGCCGGCCATCAGGAAGCGGTGCTCAATCGTGGCGTCCCGCGCGCAGGCCACCAGATCGGCGTCCGACAGCGAGGGGCACTGTTCGATCAGCAGGCCGGCGATGTCGGGGTCGTCGCGCAGCAGCATCCGCGCCAGGGCGTTGGGCAGTTCGGCCAGGGGGGCAAGCCGGGCGGCCACCCGCCGCCGGTCCTCGGGCGAGGCCAGCCGCAGCATCTCGACCAGCAGGTCACCGGTCACGGCGCGCTCGAAGGCGTTGATCCGGCTGGCGGGCAGGCACACCACATCGGCCAGGCGCTTCAGCAGCGCGTGGCGCGCGCGGAAGCCGCCTTCCGGGGCGGCCTCCTCAGGGCTGGTCGCGGTCTCGGACATATCCCGCGAATCGTAGGGCCGCCCGGGTTAACCGGCTGTGACGGCCTCGGCCAACAGCGGCATGACCGGAACCGCGGCGGCGTCCTCGCGATAGTCAAAGCCGCCCCGTTCGACCCACGCTCCGTTTTCCTGCTGGAAGCTGCGCGCGCGATGTACGCCGTCGGCGCCCATCACGAGGGTGGACCGAATGGGCGGAAAGCCGTCGAGGCCGTGCACCGTCTCCTCCGCTTCGAAGGATCCCGGGCCTGTCGGCCGCATGACGCCGGTGGTGTGGAAGCCGCCGGAGGTGAAGTAGTGGTAGATGTAGGCTCCGCTCGCCTTGTCCCGAAAGATCAGGGTTTCGCCCGCATAGGCCCCGCCGGCGACGGAATGAACCACGCGGACCGCATGGCCGCCGACGGCCCATTCCCAGCGCTGAATATCCTCCACGGCCGCAGGTCCCGTGCCCACGCCCCGCCAGGTTTTTCCAACCAGATGCTCGAACGGCGCATAGGCCGCGCGGCCGACTCCCGGCGCCGGCAGTTCGGCAACCTGGGCGACAGCGGACAGGCCGGGCGCTGCGAACAGCAACGACAGGGCGACGGCGGCGATCAACCGGATTTTCACGGCGCGGGTCTTCTCCTTCAAGCCAGTTCAGGCCGCCGCGCCGCGCGGGCCAGCAGCATGTCGAAATGGTCGCGCAGGGCGGTGACCCCGCGGTCGAAATAGCCGACATCGCGGTGGGTCCGGGCCTGCATCACCCCGCCCTCCATGGTCGTTAGCACGAACTCGGCCAGCGCCTGCCTGTCGAGGCCGGCCGGCAGCCGGTCCCCGGCATCGTCGAGGCACCGCACGATCGCCCCGGTCCAGCCGGTGAAATTGACCGCCAGCAGCTCGCGCACCACCGGGTCAGCCTCATGCAGCTCCAGCGCCAGACTGCCGATCGGGCAGCCATAGGTGCAGTCCGTCTCGAGGATCAGCCAGCGATACCGCGCCAGCAGGGCGAATATCCGCTCGACCGGGTCGTCGACCCCCTCCCAAGCCGGATCGATGAGGTTCTGGTAGAGGCCGTCGCGGTAGGCCTCCAGCACGGCGATCAGCACGTCCTGCTTGCCCGGAAACACGTGGTACAGGCTGCCGGCGTTCAGCTGGGTCCGGCTCAGGATGTCCGCGATCGAGGTCGAGTTGTAGCCCTTGACCCAAAACAGCTCCATCGCGGCCAACACAATCCGGGTGCGCACATCGGGGGGAGTGTTCACGCCGCCGCCCACGCCTGTTTGATCCAGCCCTCGACCTCGGCGTCGATCTCATCGGCCGAGGCGATGCGGACGCGGTGGGTGACCATGGCGTTCCACGAGCCCGCCGCCTCCAGCCGCCCCGACGGCTCGACGCCTTTCAGGCTGAAGCCGAGGTCCAGGCGGTCCCTGGTCGACGGTTGCGCCAGACCGAACTGCTTGTTGCGGCGGAAGCTCACATAGCCCTTCTTCGGCGCGAACTGCGCGCCGTCCAGCCCCGAGACGATGCCTGCGACCCTGTCATAGGCCGGACGCATCGCCGCCTTGGGGCCCGCGAACATGGCCTCCATCAGGTCGGCGTCGTCACTGGAGCCGGCGTCCGATACGAAGGTCTTGTGCGCCACCAGATTGGCGTATCCGTGCCCCAGCCGATGTTCGGCCTTCAGCCACGACACCAGCCCGCCATGCTTTGCCTGCCCGCTGGTCCCGGCCAACGCCGTCCATTCGTCCAGCGACTTGCCGGTCTTCGCCTTCAGATTGGCGATCATGTTGGCCATCTCGGCCTGAGGGTCTGCCACGCCTGCGCTCCCGTTCCCGAGCTCTATTGAATGCTCGTTCAAGAACCGGAGTCAACGAGAATTTGAACGACCGTTCAAACGGGCCGTCAAAGCCCTTCGAACAGGGCCGTCGACAGATAGCGTTCGGCGAAGCTGGGGATGATCGCCACGATCGTCTTGCCTGCGTTCTCGTCCAGCGCCGCCTGCCGGAAGGCCGCGACCAGCGCCGCCCCCGAGGAGAT
>JALYPS010000050.1 GCA_030856285.1 Pseudomonadota bacterium | reverse complement strand
GCCCAGCGCCGATCGGGCCACGGCATAGCCGATCAGGGCGCCCACGGTGGCGGCGACCGAGGTCGAGACCCCGCCGCCCCACGGACCGAACAGATAGCCGGCGGTGATGGTGACGAAAAACACTCCGGGCACCACGCTGGCGGTCAGGACGGCGAACACCGCCATCAGGATCAGCAGGCACAGAAGGTAGTTGGCGTCCTTGAAGGCGTGGAAATCCGCCCCGTGATCGCGGATGGTGTCGAGCGACAGATAGCGGTTCCAGCCCATGGCGAAGATCAGGGCGATGACGCCGGCCAGAAATATCAGGGGCAGAAAGCGTTTGATCCGGTTCATTGTCTCTCCGCAGAGGGGCCGTCGGCGTTGACACCGCGGGCCCTGCCGCTTATACGCCCGCCCTTCCCGCGACGGACGCTTTCCGCCGCCTTTTTGTTTTCAGTCCCAGGAGCCGAACGTGAAGCGGACCTATCAGCCGTCGCGACTCGTGCGCAAGCGCCGTCACGGCTTCCGTTCGCGGATGGCCACCAAGAACGGACAGAAGATCGTTGCGCGGCGTCGCGCCAAGGGCCGCAAGCGCCTGACGGCCTAAGTCGTCCGGCGCCTGTGCTCGGGCGCATGGCCGAACTCTTCAAAATCGAACGCATGACTTCGCGGCCCCAGTTTCTGGCGGCCGCGAAGGGCGTTTCAGAGGCCCGCGGCGCGGTGGTCGTGCAGCGGCTGGATCGCCAGGACGGCGTCGATACTGTGCGGCTGGGCTTCACCGCCACGCGCAAGGTCGGAAACGCCGTCATCCGCAACCGGGCCAAACGCCGTCTGAGAGAGGCCGCCCGGGCCACGGCGCCCCTGTTGGCGGTCCCCGGCAGCGACTATGTCTTCGTCGCCCGCATGGGCACCGCGGACCGTCCCTGGGACCGTTTGCTTGACGATGTGAAATCGGCGCTTACAAGGCTCGCGACCCCGCGGCCGGCGCTCAAGACTGCGCCTTCCCAACCCGCGCCCGCCGGCCAGGATTCCTGATCTCCATGCCTCCACACGACAACAGCCGAAACACGATCCTTTTCGTCGTGATCGCGGCCATCATGCTGATCGCCTACAGCTTCTTCGTGATGGAGCCCCAGGCCGCAAGGCGGAAGGCCGCCCAGCAGGCCGCGGCCGAGCAGACCGCCGCCGGTCCGACCACGGCGACGAGCGCATCGCCCGCCGCCGTCGTCTTCACCGATGACCGCACGGTCGCGATGGCCCGCGGCGGAGACCGGGTGCCGATCCAGACCGGGACGGTGACGGGCTCGCTGTCGCTGCGCGGCGCGCGTATCGATGACCTGTTCCTGACCGGCTATCAGGAAACCAATGAGGCGGGCTCGCCCCCGGTCGAACTGTTCCGCCCCGAGGGCATGCGTCACGCCTATCAGGCCCAGTTCGGCTGGAACGGCCCCAATGTCCCGGGCGGCGTGCCCGGTCCGATGACGCCGTGGCGCCTGACCCAGGGCGCGACCCTGACCCCGACCACGCCCGTCACCCTGACCTGGGACAACGGCGCTGGCCTGCGCTTCACGCGCCGTATCGCCATCGACGCCCAGTATCTGTTCACCGTCACCGACACCGTCGCCAACTTCAGCGCCCAGCCGATCACCATCGCGCCTTGGGGCCGGATCGAGCGTCAGGGTGTGCCGAGCACTCTCGGCACAAACCAGATCCTGCACGAAGGCGGCATCGGCACCTTCGGCACGGACGGAAAATACACGACCCAGCAGCTGAAATACAAAGGCTGGGCCAAGAAGCCCGTGCAGGAGCACACCTCCACCGGCGGCTGGATGGGCATCACCGACAAATACTGGCTGGCCGCCCTGATCCCGCAGCAGGACGAGCAGATCCAGGCCGCCTTCCGGGTCACCGAGACCCCCAATGCGGACATCCATTCGGCCACCATGCTGGGCGAGGCCCACACCATCGCGCCCGGCCGCCAGATCACCGAGACCCAGCGCCTGTTCGCCGGCGCCAAGCGCAAGGAAATCCTGGCCGACTACGAGAACAGCCTCGACCTGCCGCGCTTCATCTATGCGATCGACTGGGGCTTCCTGTTCTTCCTGACGCGGCCGATGTTCATCGTGGTCGAGTTCTTCTTCGGCCTGTTCGGCAACTTCGGTCTGGCCATCCTGGCGCTGACCCTGGTCGTGCGCCTGATCATGTTCCCGCTGGCCAACAAGAGCTACGAGAGCATGTCCAAGATGCGGACCCTCCAGCCCAAGATGGAGGAGCTCAAGAAGAAGCACCCTGACGATCCGGCCGCCCAGCAAAAGGAGCTGATGGCGCTGTATCAGAAGGAGAAGATCAATCCGCTGGCCGGCTGTCTGCCGCTGCTGGTCCAGATTCCGTTCTTCTACGCCGTCTACAAGATGCTGACCGTCACCATCGAGATGCGGCACCAGCCCTTCTTCGGCTGGATCACGGACCTGTCGGCGCCCGATCCCTCGACGATCTGGAACCTGTTCGGCCTGATCGCCTGGGACCCGTCGTCGACGCCGCTGATCGGGACCTATCTGGCCGGAACCTTCGCCCTCAGCGTTCTGGCCATCTTCTACGGCCTGACCATGTGGCTGCAGATGGCGATGAGTCCGCCGGCGCCCGATCCGATGCAGCGCCGCATCTTCCAGTTCATGCCGATCGTCTTCACCTTCATCATGGCCACCTTCCCGGCCGGCCTGCTGATCTACTGGGCCTGGTCCAACATCCTGACCATCTTCCAGCAGTATGTGATCATGCACCGCCTGAAGACCGAGAACCCGATCGACACCTTCATCGCGCGGATCAGGAAGGCGAAGGCCTGAGTTGGACGAGTTCACGCCCGAGGAGCTGGAGCAGGGACGTATCCTGTTCGCGCGTCCCGCGACCTTCGTCATGGGCTGCGCCAAGATCGAGCAGCTGCCCGATCCTGACCTGCCCGAGGTCGCCTTCGCCGGCCGGTCGAACGTCGGCAAGTCCAGCCTGATCAACGGCCT
>JALYPS010000132.1 GCA_030856285.1 Pseudomonadota bacterium | reverse complement strand
CGCGCTCGCCGCGGGAAACCGTCAGGGCGGAGACGGTCAACATGGCGTCCTCCTCCACACCCTGCGTCCCCTTGTGCGAGCGGTTCGCAATGACCCCGCACCCGACGTGGATACATGGACGGCGCCGGGAACCATCGCTATATCCGGCCTCGCCGCAGCAGGCGTTCGCCGCGCGCGGCGGGGACCTGTGCGCCCCGTCGTCAGTCGCGCGTTCGTGCAACCGGATTGTCGGGCGGCGTGAACCAGAGGAAGCCTCTCCATGCCGTCAGTCGACAGCCTCAAGACCCGCCGGGACATCACCGTCGGGCGCAAGAAATACGCCTATTACAGCCTTCCGGCCGCTGAGGAAGCGGGCCTGACCGGGATTTCCCGCCTGCCGCGCTCAATGAAGGTGCTGCTGGAGAACCTGCTGCGCAACGAGGACGGGGTTTCCGTCAGCGAGGCCGACCTGCGCGCCGTCGCCGCCTGGATCGAGAACAAGGGCTCGGTCGAGCACGAGATCGCCTTCCGCCCGGCCCGTGTCCTGATGCAGGACTTCACCGGCGTTCCCGCCGTCGTCGATCTGGCCGCCATGCGCGACGCCATGAGCGCCCTCGGCGCCGACGCGACCAAGATCAATCCGCTGAACCCGGTCGATCTGGTCATCGACCACTCGGTCATGGTCGACCATTTCGGCACGCCCGGCGCCTTTAGCCAGAACGTCGAGCGCGAATATGAGCGCAACATCGAGCGCTATAAATTCCTGCGCTGGGGCTCGTCGGCCTTCAACAATTTCCGTGTCGTGCCTCCCGGCACCGGCATCTGCCATCAGGTGAACCTCGAGAACCTGGCCCAGACCGTCTGGACCGTGGCCGAGGGCAAGGCGACCGTCGCCTATCCCGACACCGTGGTCGGCACCGACAGCCACACCACCATGATCAACGGCTTGGCCGTTCTGGGCTGGGGCGTCGGCGGCATTGAGGCCGAGGCCGCCATGCTGGGCCAACCCATCCCGATGCTGATCCCGGAAGTTGTCGGCTTCCGCCTGACCGGCGCCCTGCCGGAAGGCGCGACCGCCACCGACCTGGTGCTGACCGTCACCCAGATGCTGCGCAAGAAGGGCGTGGTCGGGAAATTCGTCGAATTCTTCGGCCCCGGGGTGATCAGCCTGACCATCGAGGACCAGGCCACCATCGCCAACATGGCCCCCGAATACGGCGCCACCTGCGGCTTCTTCCCCGTCTCGGCGGCGACCATCGGCTATCTGACCGCCACCGGCCGCGATAAGGCGCGCGTCGCCCTCGTGGAAGCCTACGCCAAGGCGCAAGGCCTGTGGATCGACGAAACCTCGGAAGATCCGGTCTTCTCGGACGTGCTGGAACTGGACATGGCCTCGGTCGTGCCGTCGATCGCCGGCCCGAAACGCCCGCAGGACAAGGTCGAACTGACCGTCGCCGCCCCGTCGTTTGAAACGGCCCTGACCGAGGTGTTCAACCGCGCCACCGACGCCCCGCGCGTCAAGGTCGACGGTGAGAAGTTCGATCTCGGCGACGGCGACGTCGTCATCGCCGCCATCACCTCCTGCACCAACACCTCCAACCCCTCGGTCCTGATCGCCGCCGGTCTGGTGGCCCGCAAGGCCAAGAAGCTGGGCCTGTCGGTCAAGCCCTGGGTCAAGACCTCGCTGGCTCCCGGCTCGCAGGTGGTCACTGACTATCTGACCGCCGCCGGCCTGCAAGCCGATCTGGATGCGCTGGGCTTCAATCTGGTCGGCTATGGCTGCACCACCTGTATCGGCAACTCGGGCCCGCTGTCGGACAGCATCTCGAAAGCCATCAACGAAAACGGTCTGGTCGCCACCTCGGTGCTGTCGGGCAATCGCAACTTTGAAGGCCGGGTGAATCCGGACGTTCAGGCCAACTATCTGGCCTCGCCCCCGCTGGTCGTCGCCTACGCCCTCGCAGGCTCGATGCGCATCGACATCTCGAAGGATCCGATCGGCAAGGACAAGAAGGGCAAGGAGGTGTTCCTCAAGGACGTCTGGCCGACCTCGAAAGAGATCGCCGACATCCAGAAGAAATGCGTCACCCCGGCCATGTTCGCCAAACGCTATGCCGACGTCTTCAAGGGCGACAAACACTGGCAGGGCATCAAGGTCGAGGGCGGCCAGACCTACGCCTGGGACGAGGCTTCGACCTATGTCGCCAACCCCCCGTATTTCGAAGGCCTGTCGATGGAGCCGACGCCGGTCGCCGACATCGTCGAGGCACGCGTGCTGGCCATCTTCGGCGACTCGATCACCACCGACCACATCAGCCCGGCCGGTTCCATCAAGAAGACCTCGCCCGCCGGCGCCTATCTGACCAACCGCGGCGTGGATGCGCTGGACTTCAACAGCTACGGCGCCCGCCGCGGCCACCACGAAGTCATGATGCGCGGCACCTTCGCCAACATCCGCATCCGCAACAAGATTACCCCGGACATCGAGGGCGGCGTCACGCGCCACTTCCCGTCGCAGGACACGATGTCGATCTACGACGCCGCCATGCGCTACCAGTCCGAGGGCCGGCCGCTGGTCGTGTTCGCGGGCAAGGAATACGGCACCGGCTCGTCGCGCGACTGGGCGGCCAAGGGCACCCGCCTGCTGGGCGTCCGCGCCGTTCTGGCCGAAAGCTACGAGCGGATCCACCGGTCCAACCTGGTCGGAATGGGCGTGGTGCCGCTGCAGTTCAAGGCCGAGGGCTGGACCCGTCTGGGTCTGACCGGCGAGGAGATCGTCACCATCCGCGGCCTGTCCGACGTCAACATCGGCAAGCTGAAACCGCGTCAGGACCTGTGGGTCGAGCTGTTCCGCCCGTCGGACGGCAAGATGGCGCGCTTCCCGGTCCGCTGCCGCATCGATAACCAGACCGAGCTGGACTACTTCAAGGCCGGCGGGGTCATGCCGTATGTGCTGCGCAATCTGGCGCGGGGTACGGCGGAGTAGGCTTCAGGCCGGACGATACGATGAGGGCCGGCGGAGCGATCCGCCGGCCTTTGTTGTAGCAGAACGGGTGCGCCGAAAGCGGACCTTCGCTGGGGCAGCTACGGGTCGGAAGCCAGTCTTCCCTTCCCTGCGC
>JALYPS010000105.1 GCA_030856285.1 Pseudomonadota bacterium | reverse complement strand
GGGTCGTCCTGTTCGCCCACACCGCTGACGACATCGCCGAGGGCGAAGTGATGCGAGCCGAAGGCTCCACCCTGGGCCGGCTGCGCGACTGGTCGCCGTCCCCGGCCTGGCCCGAGGGGCGGGGGCTGATGCTGCTGCGTCCGATGCTCGGCGCCGGGCGGAGGGAGGTGCGGGACTGGCTGGCGGGGCAGGGGGCGGACTGGATCGATGATCCGGGCAATGAGGATGCGCGGTTCGCGCGGAGTCGGGCGCGGCAGGCGCTCACCGAACAGCCGACCCTCACCCTTTCGCGCAAGGACGACCGCTTCGCGCTCGTGCGCTCAAGCCCTCTCCCGATGGGAGAGAGATCGATCAGCGTCGATCGAGATACCGACCCCCACACACTCGCCGCCACCCTCGTCTGCGCCGGCGGCGGCGACCGGCTGCCGCGCGGCGATCGGCTGGACGCCATCCATGCCCGTCTGCAATCCGGCGAGGATTTCACCGCAACCCTGTGCGGCGCCCGGATAGAAGCGAGCGACGATCAGGTCCTCGTGACCCGCGAAGCCGGCGAGTTCCTCCGCCGGCCCCGCCCGCCCCTGCCGCTGTCTCCCGGCGTCGAGACCGTCTGGGACGGTCGTTGGGCGATCACGGTCGATTCGCCCGGCTGGTTCGTCGCGCCGGCCGCGGGGCGTATGTCGGGCCTGTCCGACGCCGATCGGGCGGTATTGAAGGGCCTGCCGCCCGCCGCGCGCGGGTCCATGCCTGTGCTGATCCGGAACGATGCAACTGCGCCGGTTCTTGCAGGGAGGGCGGGCACAGCGATGTCGCTGGTCGAGGAAAGACTGGCGCTGGCGCTGGACCGAATGACGCACGAACGGGACCTTGGCGGCGCCATCCATGGCGCATCGCCCCGGAACCACCTATTTTCGGGCTGATATAACTGACGACCGGGCGCTTCGGCGCACCCAGGGAACGAGACGAGAATGAACCTGCGCAATCTGGCCATCTGGGGCGTGATCATCCTGGGGGCCATGGCCTTCTATGTCGCCGCCAGCCGCCCCGGCGGCCTGACGGCTCCCCCCGGTGCCAAGGAGGCCGCGGCCGCCCGTCCTGTGGCAATGAGCTATTCCGACCTGCTCAAGGCCCGCGAGGACCGGGCTATCGAGAAGATCGAGGTGCGCGGCGAAATGGTGAAGGCGACCCTGCGCGACGGCAAGGTGGTCAATGTCATCACCCCCGTTCCCAATGCGGCTCTGGTCGACAGCATCCAGGCGTCCGGCGCCGAGGTAGACGTCAAGACGACGCGCCAGTCGCTGTGGGTCAGCGCCCTGATCGGCCTGCTGCCCTTCGTGCTGATCATCGGTCTGTGGATCTTGATCATGCGCCAGATGCAGGGCGGCGCGCGCGGGGCCATGGGCTTCGGCAAGTCCAAAGCCAAGCTGCTGACCGAGCACAAGGGCCGCAAGACCTTCGACGACGTCGCCGGCGTGGACGAGGCCAAGGAGGAACTTCAGGAGGTCGTCGACTTCCTCAAGGACCCGGGCAAGTTCCAGAAACTGGGCGGCAAGATTCCCAAGGGCGCCCTGCTGGTCGGCCCTCCCGGCACCGGCAAGACCCTGCTGGCCCGCGCCGTCGCGGGTGAAGCCGGCGTGCCCTTCTTCTCCATCTCGGGCTCGGATTTCGTGGAGATGTTCGTCGGCGTCGGCGCCAGCCGCGTGCGCGACATGTTCGAACAGGCCAAGAAGAACGCCCCCTGCATCATCTTCATCGACGAGATCGACGCCGTCGGCCGTCACCGCGGCGCCGGCCTTGGCGGCGGCAATGACGAGCGCGAGCAGACACTGAACCAGCTGCTGGTCGAGATGGACGGCTTTGAAGCCAATGAAGGCATCATCCTGATCGCCGCCACCAACCGTCCCGACGTCCTGGACCCGGCCCTGCTGCGTCCCGGCCGTTTCGACCGACAGGTCGTGGTGCCCAACCCCGACGTCAACGGCCGCGACAAGATCCTGCGCGTGCACATGAAGGACGTGCCGCTGGCGTCCGACGTCAACGTCAAGACCATCGCCCGCGGCACTCCCGGCTTCTCGGGCGCCGACCTCGCCAATCTGGTCAATGAGGCGGCCCTGATGGCGGCCCGCAAGGACCGCCGCATGGTCACCCATCGCGACTTCGAGGACGCCAAGGACAAGGTCATGATGGGCGCCGAGCGCAAATCCATGGCCATGAACGAGGAAGAGCGCCGCCTGACCGCCTATCACGAGGGCGGCCACGCCATCGTGGCCATGAACGTCAAGATGGCCGACCCCGTGCACAAGGCGACCATCGTCCCGCGCGGCCAGGCTCTCGGCATGGTCATGCAGCTGCCGGAAGGCGACCGCTACTCGATGAAGTACCAGCAGATGGTCGACCGCATCGCCATCATGGCCGGCGGCCGCGTGGCCGAGGAGCTGATCTTCGGCAAGGAGAACATCACCTCGGGCGCCTCGTCCGACATCCAGCAGGCCTCCAAACTGGCCCGCCGCATGGTCACCCAATGGGGCTTCTCCGACATCCTCGGCACCGTCGCCTATGGCGAAAACGAGCAGGAAGTCTTCCTCGGCCACTCGGTCGCGCGCAGCCAGAACGTTTCGGAAGAGACGTCACGGATCATCGATTCCGAGGTCAAGCGCATCGTCGGCGCCGGCTGGGACGAAGCCCGTCAGATCCTGACCGACAAGGCCGCCGATCTGGAAACCCTGGCCCAGGCCCTGCTCGAGTACGAGACCCTGTCCGGCCAGGAGATCAAGGACCTGCTCGAGAAGGGCCTCGCCCCGAACCGCGACGAGAGCAACTTCCCCAACGCCGGTCCGTCGGTCTCCGTGCCGATCACGCCGGTGTCGGACGGAGCCCCGGTCGAGGTCCAGACGGTTCACTGATCGGCTGAAACGACAGGACCCGCCGGGGGCCAGGCTCGCGGCGGGTTCTTTCTGATGAACGTGTTTGCATTATAAACAAGTTCATGAGATATGGCTTTTCATCAAGAGGGGAGCCGCTGTCATGTCGTCATCCGAAACCCATCCGTCCGGGCGCCTGCACGGCCTCGACGCCCTGCGCGGTACCGCCCTGCTGCTGGGCGTCGTCCTGCACGCCTCCATGTCGTACTTCCCGGTCCCGATCTGGATCGTGTCGGACACCGACAACTCGCCGTTCGCCAGCGCCATCTTCTTCGCCATCCACCTGTTCCGGATGACCAGCTTCTTCCTGATCGCCGGCCTGTTCGCCCATATGATGCTTGAGCGGCGCGGGACCCTCGGCTTCATCAAGGACCGCGTGATCCGCATCGCCGGACCGCTCGCAACCTTCTGGACCCCGATCCTCGCCGCCATCATCGCGGGGCTGGTCTGGATGGCGGCTATCCGGAACGGCGGGACCATTCCGACCGACGGACCGCCCCCGCCGCCGCTGACGCTCGAGACCTTTCCCCTGACCCATCTGTGGTTCCTGTGGGTTCTGCTGATCCTCTATGTCGCCATGCTGGTGCTGCGTGCGCCGTTCGCGATGGCGGATCGCGACGGCGGCTGGGGCCGGCTCGTCGACCGGATCACCGGCGCCGTGATCGGGCCGTGGACTCCGGCCCTGATGGCCGCCCCACTGGCGATCGCCTTCTGGCTGGCGCCCAACTGGACGCCCTTCTTCGGCATACCGACGCCGGACACGGGGCTGGTTCCGAACGCGACAGCCCTGACGGCCTTCGGGACCGCCTTCGGCCTCGGCTTCCTGCTCGACCGCCGTCGGGATCTGCTGGGCAGTATCGAGCGGCTGTGGCCGGTGTTCACGGTCGTAGCCCTGGGCGTCGGGACGGCGGCCATGGTCATGGTCGGCGGACCGGTCCCGGAACTGGCGCCGGTCACCGATCCCGATGTGAAAGCCCCGCTGGCGGCGGTGATGGCCCTTGCCGTCTTCGCCTCGACCTTCGCGGTCCTGTCGCTGGCTCTGCGCTTCGCCTCGGGCCATAGCGCCGTCCGCCGCTACCTCGCCGACGCCTCCTACTGGGTTTACATCGTCCACCTGCCGCTGGTCATGGTCGGACAGATCCTGGTGGTGAACGAGACCTGGCCCTGGTTCGTCAAGTTCGGCGCGGTCGTCGGCGGTACGATGGCGATCAGCCTGCTGACCTACGAACTGCTGGTCCGCCACAGCTTCGTCGGCGGCTGGCTGAACGGCCGCCGCATCCCCTGGCACCGTCAGCGGGACCCCGAGTTCACACCCGCCGAATAGCTTGCCAACACCCCCCGGCTCGTCCACCCCAAGGGCGAGCCGGCGCCGGAGAATCGCCCCATGTCCGCCAAGTCCGCCAAGCCCCGCCTGCATTCCCCCGAGGACGACCTCGCCTTCATGCGCTCGATCGTCGAAGGCAGCGGGCGGCCGCCGATGACCCTCGCAGTCTGCTATCTTGCGGGGGGGCTGCTGTACGGCCTGCAGTGCCTGTTCCACGTCGGGCAGGCGACCGGACTGATCCGCTGGCCCGATCTCGCCAATCTGGCCTTCGTCGTCGGGATCACCGTCGTCTTCCTGGCGATCCTGACCTGGGCCATCCTCAAGGACCGCAAGGACGGCGGCGCCAATCGTGGTCCGATGGCGAGCCGCAGTCTCAACGCGGCCTTCAGCGCCACCGGCATGGCCAACGGCGCCGTGATCATCGTTTTCGGGGTGGGCGCCTGGAGGGACCAGGACTTCGCCATCTGGCTCTATTACGCAGCCATCGTCTTCGCCCTTCAGGCGGCCGCCTGGTACATGGCCTGGACGCTCAAACGTAAGGGCTGGATGCTGGCGACGGCGCTGGGCGGCTGGGTCACGGCCGTGGCGCTCGGCGTGCTGGTTCGCGAACCTTTCTTGTATCTCGGCGTCTGCACCGTCGCCCTGTTCCTGCTCTTCGCCCTGCCGGGCTGGGTCCTGTTCCGCGACGCCCGCGCCGCACCGAAGGGGGCCTGAGCGCGCCATGGGTCTAGCCGATCTCGGACGCATCGATGAGGTCATCCACGGCCGTATGCGGCTGGGGATCATGGTCTATCTGTCCGACGCCGACAGCGCCGACTTCACCGAGCTGAAGACCGTGCTCGAGGCCACCCAGGGCAATCTGTCGGTCCACCTCAAGAAGCTGGAGGAGGCGGGCTTCGTCGCCATCGACAAGAGCTTCCGGGACAACAAGCCGCTCACCCGGGTGTCGATCACCCGCGACGGCCGCCGGGCCTTCTCCGCCTATCTCGACGCCATCGGCAGTTTGATCGGGGGCAAGGACTGATGCTGCTGCCCCGGAAACGACCCCGCGTCATGGGCATCGTCAACGTCACGCCCGACAGCTTTTCGGACGGCGGTCGGCTGGCCTCGGTTGAGGCCGCCGTCGCCCACGGCCTGCGGCTGGTCGAACAGGGGGCGGACATCCTCGATATCGGCGGCGAGAGCACCCGACCCGGCGCAGCCCCCGTCGTGGAGGCCGACGAGCTCGCCCGCGTCATCCCGGTCATCGAGGGCCTGCGCGCCCGCTGGGACGGCCCGATCAGCATCGACACCATGAAGCCCGAAGTCGCCCGCGCCGCGGTCGCCGCGGGAGCGACGATGTGGAACGACGTGACGGCCCTCGGCTTCGCAGGCGACAGTCTCGCGACCGCCGCGGAACTCGGCTGCGACGTGGTCCTGATTCATATGCGGGGCGAGCCGCGCACCATGCAGGCCGATCCGCACTATGATGACGTGGTCGCCGAGGTCGTCGGCTGGCTGACCGCCCGGGCCGATGCGGCCATGGCGGCGGGCGTGGCGCGCGAGCGGATCTGGCTCGATCCCGGCCTCGGCTTCGGCAAGACGGCGGCGCACAATCTGGCCCTGACGGCGGGGCTGGACCGGCTGGTCGCCACCGGATTTCCGGTCCTGTACGGGGCCAGCCGCAAACGGACGATCCAGACCATCGACCCGACCGCCACGGACCCCGCCGACCGCCTCGGCGGTTCGCTGGCCCTGGCGCTGGAAGCCGCGCGGGCAGGGGCCGCGATTCTCCGTGTCCACGACGTGCGCGAGACGGTGCAGGCGCTGGCGGTTCAGGCGGCGCTGTGCGAGCAGACCTGATCCGGTCAGGGCGCTTCGATCATCCCGGCGAGACTGTCGAGGATCATCGTCCAGCCGGCGGACGTGCGGTCAGCGTAGGCCGCCCAGGCGGGCGCGAGGTCGTGGGTCAGGACGAGGCGGCAACCGTCGGCCTCGTCGGTGAAGGTCACGGTCACCCGCGTCGGTTCGTCCGGCGCCTCGTCAGTCCAGAAGTCGAAGACGATCCGGTCCGGCCGGTCGATGATGATGAACCGCCCGAAATGGCGGGCCAGATCTCTGCCGCGCCGTTCGAAGATCGCGAACGAACCCCCGATCACGGGGTCATAGTCGGTCCGCTCCATAACCCCCGCAGGCGTGTGAAACGGCCATCGGCCGACACGGGCGGGATCGAGGAAGGCGTCGAACACCCTCTCACGCGGATGGCGCAGGTGTTTCTCGACGCGAATTTCGATCGGGGCGGTCACGCTTCGTCCCACCCCGCGACCCGGGCGTCCGGATGGCGGTCGAGCACGAAGCGGGGCTCGATCCCGTGCTCGAGCCAGACCTTGGCTCCGGCCAGCACAAGGGCGAAGCCGCCGGTCGAGTCGAGCGCCTTGGCCGCCTGTTCACCCGGCGTGCCGGGAAATCCGCGATTGAAGACCTCGACCCATGTCTCGCCGCCGCGGGCCGAGAAGGTCCATTCGACCTCGGTCGGATCGCTGCCCACGTCCCAGTCGATGAGGATGCGCCGCCCCGGCTCGACCGCCTTGACCACGACATCCGTGCCGACTCCGTACATCGCCCAATTCCAGCGGACGCGGGCGCCGGGTTCAAGGCGTCCGCTGCCGTCGCTGAACCAGAACCGGGCCGTGATCGCGGGGTCGACGAAGGCGTCGAACACCCCGGATACCGGGCGGCGGATCAGCATTCCGGCGTTGGCGACCGGGGCGCTCATGCCGCGCCCTCAAGCCTCGCAGCATAGGTGTCTCGCAGGGCGAACCAGCGATCCCACGACCACGGATGGCGTACGCCGCGCACCGCGTCGTCCAGCCCCTCCATATGATGGTGCCAACCGCCGAGGACATTCTTGCGCATATCCGCCCACGATTCCGGCACGCGGTGAATTAGCGTCAGATGCGTGCCATCGCCGTCGGGCTCCAGCCGCCACGACACAACCGAGTCCGGGTTGCTGCCGAAGGTGTGCTCGAACCGGGTGAAGGGTTGGACCGTCAGCACCTCATTCGACTGCCGGCGCTTTTCTGGCGTGTCAGGCATGAACTCGTGATCGGGCTGGCGGAAATTCAGCTCCATGGGGCCGCCGGGCCTCAGGTCGATCTCGGCCTCGGCGAGCCAGCAGGCGAGGCCCTCGCCGGTGGTCAGGGCCTTCCACACCCGCTCCGGCGCGTGGCGCAGGCGGCGTTCGAAATGCAGCTCCCAGCCGCTGTCGATGCGGCGCCAGGTTCCAGCGTCGACGCCGAGGCCGGCTTCAATCGTGTCGGTCATTGTGGAAACTCCTTGTCCAGATGCGCCTCCAGCGCGTCGAGTTTGTCGGTCCAGAAGCGCCGATAGCCGGCCAGCCAGGCGTCCAGTTCGGCCAGCGGCGTCGGATTCAGGCTGTACATCCGCCGCTGGGCGTCCTTGCGGACGGTCACCAGCCCGGCCTCGCGCAGCACCGACAGGTGTTTCGACACCGTCGGCTGGGCGATGGGCAGGGCGTTGACGAAATCCCCGGCGGGGTGCTCGCCATCGGCCAGCATGGACAGGATGGCCATGCGGTGCGGGTCGGACAGGGCTTGCAGGGCAGCGTGCATGAACATCGTCTATCAGCAATATAGAAATATGGCAATATACAAACTGGGCTTGCCGAACCGGTGCGGATTGGCCATCCAGCGCCATGCCCCCATTCCTCGGACGCGTCCTGATCATCGCCGGCTCCGACTCGGGCGGCGGGGCCGGGATCCAGGCCGATATCAAGGCCGTGACCATGCTGGGCGGCTATGCGGCCACAGCGATCACAGCGATCACCGTGCAGAACACCCTCGGCGTCCACGGTGTGCATCCGCTGCCGCTCGACCTGATCGAGGCGCAGGCGCGGGCGGCGCTGGACGACATAGGCGCGGATGCGATCAAGACCGGCATGCTCGGCTCGACCGCCGTGGTCGAACGGGTCGCGGCCATTCTCGATTCGTCGGACGCCCGCGCTGTGGTCGATCCGGTCATGATTGCCAAGGGTGGCGCAGCCCTCCTGGCGGACGACGCGGTCGCCGCCGTTCGGGCGCTGATGATCCCGCGCGCGGCCCTACTGACCCCCAATGCTCCGGAGGCCGAAGCCCTGACCGGGATCGCCGTTGCAGACCTCGATGGCCAGCGCCGCGCCGGCGAGGCCCTGCTGGAGATGGGCGCGCGGGCGGTGCTGATGAAGGGCGGCCATGTGCCGGGCGCGACCGTCATCGACCTGCTGCTGACCCCGACCGGCGAGACCCTGCTGGAGGGCGAGCGGTTCGATACCCGCAACACCCACGGCACGGGCTGCACCTTGGCCAGCGCCTGTGCCGCGGGCATCGCTCAGGGCCTGCCGCTGGAAGTCGCCGTGGCCAATGCGTGGGCCTATGTCGCCGAGGCCATCCGCCGGGCGCCCGGACTGGGCGGCGGTCATGGCCCTCTGGACCACGGCTGGCCGGTCCGGGACCGCAAATGACCGATCTGACCGCGCGCCTTGTGGAGATCGTCCGCGCCGATCCCGGCCTGATGCACGTGCTGAAAGGAATCCGGGATCAGGATTTGCCAGACTGGCGGATTTTCTCCGGCGCGGTCTATCAGGGCGTCTGGAACGCCCTGACCGGCCGTCCGGCGGGCTATGGAGTCCGGGACTATGACGTCGGCTATTTTGATCCGGACACCAGCTGGGACGCCGAGGATGTCGTCATCAGACGTGTCGCGGCGGCCTTCGAGGAGCCGTTCCGCAGCACGGTCGAGGTTCGCAATCAGGCGCGCGTGCCGATCTGGTTCCCCGCCCATTTCGGCGAACCGTATGATCCATTGTCAGGCACGGACGAGGCGCTGGCACGCTTTGTGGCCCCGGCCTTCGCCATCGGCGTCCGGCTGGAGACTGACGACACCATCAGCGTGGCTGCCCCTCTGGGACTGGACGACATATTCGCCATGACCCTGCGGCCCAACCCGAACCGCACCCTGGCGAAGGACTGGCCGCGCGTCGTCGAGCGGGCGCTGGCGCGTTGGCCCGAGCTTCAGATCATAGAGCCCGCCAGCCGCGGATAGATGTCCCGGTCGACCTTCTCCATATGCCTGAGTGGGTCTGCCGGCTCAAAGCCGTACTGCGCGTACAGTCCATGAGCGTCCGCCGTCGCCAGTCCCCAGCGGCGCAGGTCCCGCAGAGTCGGGTAGGCCAGCATCCCCTCCATCATCGCCTTGCCCAGCCCCCGGCCCCGCGCCTCGTTGGCGATGAAGACGTCGCACAGCCAGGCGAAGGTGGCCTGATCCGTGATCACGCGGGCGAAGGCGACGAGGCGGTCCGCCTCAAACAGGCCGAAGCAGATCGAGCCCCGGCAGGCGCGCTCGAACACCGGCCACGGGATCCCTTTGCCCCAATAGCTTTCCTCGGCGATCCAGCGCCAGGCGATGTGGAGATCAGTCTCGGTCAGGGTGGTGCGCAGGTCAGTCATGGACGGGATATAGCGCGAGCGGCGGCGCTGGCGTAACACCGAAGCCATGCGCCAGTGGACCGTCGACGCCTTCGCCTCCGTGCCCTTCAGGGGCAATCCCGCCTGCGTGGTCGAGCCCTTCGACCGGTGGCCATCCGACGGCTGGATGCAGGCGCTGGCGAAGGAGAACAATCAGGCCGAGACGGCCTTCCTGCTGAAGACGAACGACCCGGCCCGGTTCGGCCTGCGCTGGTTCACCCCCGGTATGGAGGTCGACCTGTGCGGCCACGCCACCCTGGCCTCAGCCCATGTGCTGCTCGCCGAACTGGAGGTGACGGCGGCGTCCCTGACGTTCGACACCCGCTCCGGCGCGCTGATCGTGAGCCGGGCGGTCGCGGGCTATGAGATGGACTTCCCCGCCGATCCACCGCGCCGGACCGCGGCGCCGGAAGGCCTGATCGATGCGCTGGGTGTCACGCCGGTCGAGGTCTGGGCCGGGCGTTATCTTGTGGCTGTGCTGGAGAATGCGGCGGTGGTCCGGGCCGTGGCTCCCGACATACGCGCCTTGGGCCTCATTCAGGGCGAGGCTGGCGAGATCGGTCAGGTGATCGTCTGCGCGGCGGCCGATGCGGCGGACGACGTCGATGTAGTCGATCGCTTCTTCGCGCCGGGCTGCGGCGTGGACGAGGATCCGGCGACTGGTTCGGCCCACTGCATCCTCGGGCCGTTATATGCCGACAAGCTGGACCGGGCGACGGTGCGGTTCCGGCAGGTCTTCCCCGGCCGGGGCGGCGACATCGAAACCGAAACCCGCGGGGACCGCGTACTGCTGCGAGGGCGGGCTATCACCGTGATCGAGAGCCGGCTCAGGGTCTGAGACAAGGAAAGGGGCGCGACCCTTTCGGATCGCGCCCCTCGGACCTTCGGGGAGGAAGGTCAGGCCTTAGTGGGAGTAACCGGCGTGGTCCTGACGATGTTCACGCGTCAAGGCCGTCAGACGGTCGTAGCGGTTTTGCAGATCCTGCCGTTCGCGCCAGGACAGGCCGCCCTGCTGGTAACGGTACTCAAGGCGGATCAGCCCCTCGACCTCCGTCTGGACATAGCGGGCCTCGCGCCGGCTCAGCCAGCCGTTGCGCAGGCCCCGGTCGATGAGCCGTTGCAGCTGGGCCCTGCGCTGGGCGATCGGCTGCCAGTTTCGATTATCGTATCCGTAGCGATCACCGCGATCATTGTGCCCGTAGCGATCGTCGCGGTCATTGTGGTTGTAGCGATCGTCGCGGTCGTAGCGGTCGCCGCGACCATCACGGTGGTCCCGATCACCCCGATGATCCTGTTCATAGCCGCCGCGACCATCACGGTCCTGGTGACCGTAGGACTGGGCCATGGCGGGGACCGCGACGGAAGCCGCGGCCAGGGCGAGGGCGGGGATGAAAAACTTCTTCATCATCGGACTTCTCCTTGAGCGTTCCACGCGGACCGGGTGGCCGGCGTTGATCTGAGAAGACCACTCTGCGGCTGAGCGCGATCTGAACGGGGCGTGTCAGCTTTCATTCATGGACCTGAACACCCATCCGGCTGTTTGCGCCGGCTCCGGAAGGCAAATCCGCGCCGCGCGCGAGCGATGGGGGGCGCGAATGGTGAAATATGTCTACACTTGTCGTTCAGCCGTCGTTCAGAGCCCGGGGCCTAGACCGCTCTCCATGATCCGTCCGTCCGCCATCCTGCTTGCAGCCCTGATCGCCGCCGCGCCCCTGTCGCCGGCGGTTGCGCAGGACCGTGTCCAACGGAGCGAGCGCGAACAGGACCGCCCTGAGCGCCAGCTGCAGGATGAGCGTCCCCGCGTGAGCGTGGGCGATGCGGTGCAACGTGCATCTTCGGGCCGTCCCGGCCGTTTCCTCGGCGCCAGCAACCGCGGCGATACGATTGTGGTCCGTTGGGAGTATCCCGGCGGCCGCGTCGCGGACATCATGGTGGACGCCCGCAGCGGACGGGTCGTGGGAGAACGCTGAATGCGAGTCTTGCTTGTCGAGGACGACGTTGATCTGTCGCGCCAGCTGAAAGTCGCCCTCGGCGACGCCGGTTACGCCGTCGACCACGCCGCCGACGGCGAGGAAGCCCATTTTCTCGGCGACACCGAACCCTATGATGTAGTGGTGCTGGACCTCGGCCTGCCCAAGATCGACGGCGTTTCGGTGCTGGAGCGCTGGCGCCGGGACGGCAAGACCACCCCCGTGCTGATTCTTACCGCCCGCGGCGCCTGGTCCGACAAGGTGTCGGGCTTTGACGCCGGGGCCGACGACTATCTGACCAAGCCTTTCCACACTGAGGAGCTGCTGGCCCGTCTGCGGGCGCTGTTGCGGCGCTCGGCGGGCATCGCCTCGGCGACCCTGTCCTGCGGCGGCCTGCGCCTCGACCCCCGTGCGGCCCGCGCCACCGTCAACGGCGAGCCTCTGCGGCTGACGTCGCTGGAGTACCGGCTGCTGCACTATCTGATGATGCATCAGGGCCGGGTGATCAGCCGCACCGAACTGGTCGAGCACCTCTACGATCAGGACTTCGATCGCGATTCCAACACCATAGAGGTCTTCGTCGGCCGCCTGCGCAAGAAGATCGGTCCTGACCGGATCGAGACCGTGCGCGGCCTCGGCTATCGCCTGACGCCGCTGGCGGGGGAGTCCGACGGGACGTGACCGAAGGGGCGGGGGGCGAATCGGCTCCGGCCGACGAAAGGTCCTGGGGCCGCTGGTTCGGGCGACCGGGCCGTAGCCTGACCCGACGACTGATCTGGCTTGCGTCCGGCTGGATCGTCCTGGCCCTCGTGCTCACCGGCTGGGCCCTGACCAGTCAGTATCAGGAATCCGCCCTCAGACGGCTCGGCAACATGCTGGGCGACACCATCGACGAGGTGGTGATCGCGACTAATGCCGGGCCTGACGGTGTAGTTGTGGCCGAAATCAGGGACGCCCAGACGGACCGGGCGCTATCGGGAAAATACTGGGCCGTGGCCGAGCTGGATGGCGCAGGCGGCGTGCGCTTCATCGCCGGCTCGCCCTCCCTGGCCGGGGAACAACTGGTCGTCCCGCGTGGTCTGCCGGCCCGGCTGAGAGCCGCGACGGGCACGACGATCAGCTTCAACGACCCCGGTTTCCTGCGCCCCCCCCTGCGTCAGCCGCTGCGCGTCGCCGCCAGTCTCAAGTCGCTGCCGGGGCGCAGCGAGCCGCTGGTGTTCATGGCGGCGATCGACCGGTCCAGTATCGAGAACGACACCCGCCAATTCGCGACCTTCACCTGGACCTCCCTGCTGATCCTCGGCGTGGGACTGGTCATGGCCGTGTTCCTGCAGGTGCAGATCGGCCTGCGTCCCCTGTTCAGTCTCAGGAACGAGATCGCCGACGTGCGCATGGGCAAGACCGCCCGCATCGGTCGCACCTATCCGATGGAAATCCAGCCGCTGGCGGAACAGGTCAACCGGCTGCTGGACCACAATCAGGAGACGGTTGAACGCCAGCGCACCCATGTCGGCAATCTGGCCCATGCGCTGAAGACGCCGCTGTCGGTCATGCTGGCCGAGGCTGGCTCGCAAAAGGGCGTCCTGCCGGACATGGTGCGCAAACAGACCGAGGTGATGAAGGCCCAGGTCGATCACCACCTGCGCCGCGCCCGCGCCGCAGCCCGGGCCCAGCTGCTGGGTGAACGCACGCCTATCGCCAGTGTCCTGGACGAGATGGCGGTCATGCTGGAGCGGGTGTTCGAGGAGAAGGCGGTCGAGATCGACTGGCGCGCGCCTGATGAACTGGGATTCCGGGGCGAGCGCCAGGACCTGCAGGAAATCCTCGGCAATCTGATGGAAAACGCCTGCAAATGGGCGAAACGCCGCGTCCGCGTCACCGCCGGTCCGACCGGCCTGGGACAGATGGTGGTGGTGGTCGAGGACGACGGTCCCGGCCTGCCGGCGGATCAGCGCGAAGCGGCCCTGGAACGCGGCGCCCGCATGGACGAAACCACGCCGGGATCCGGCCTCGGCCTTTCGATCGTGGTCGAGCTGACGCGCGCCTATGGCGGCAGGATCACCTTGGCCGACAGCGATCTCGGCGGTCTGAAAGTGTTGCTCGAACTGCCGGCGGCCGAGGCCTGATTTCATCCGTCTGGATAATGGTTGTTAACCCTGCCTGCGCATAGTCCGGAAGGCCGGGCTTGGTCCGGTTCGGGGTTTTCGCATGTCAGGGCTCTCTGTCGCCCATCGCGTCGCACTCACCGCCCTGCTGGCGCGGTGTCCTGAAGTCGCGCTCAGAGCCGTGTCCGCCGCTGTAGCCCCCATGGGCGGCGGCCGGGCGGCCGAACTGCGGATGCTCATCGGGGAAGAAACCCGCGACCGGATGCGCCGCGCCAAGGTGCTGGCCCCGCTGATTCCCATGTTCCGCGCCCGCACCGACGGCGTCCTGGCCATGACCTTTCCGCCTCATGTCCTGCCGCGCCTGTGGCGCGCCGCCAGCGATCGTGAACCCGACCTTTTGCTCCACCTGGACCGGGATGAGCCGTCGACCATGGCGGTAGCCGATCGCGTCTGCCAGGCGGCGGCTCTGGCGGCGCGGGACCAGCCCGACCTGGTCTGGCCTCCCGGCGGCGATGAGGCGGCGCGTCAGGCCGGCCTCGCAGACCTGGCGGCCTGTCTGGACCTGGCCCATCTGGCGCGGCGCGGCCTGCCCTCGCTGGAGATCTGGCTCAAACGACCGGACGGCGATCAGATCGCCGAGCTTCGCCTGCTGCTCAAGGACTGCGCCGGTGTCCACGTCGACGGCGCCCAGCGGGTGCTTGAGATGCTGTTCGCCCACCTGGAAGACGCCGTCCTGATCCTGCGGATCATTACCCTGACCTCGCTGGCGGCGGGCCGCGAAGGCTTCCTGAGCGAGTCGGAACTGGCCGGCTTCGTCGACCGGCTGATCGCGGGCGTCGACGTCCGCGCCCGGGAGATCGAGGCGTTCAAGCCGGGCGCCGATCTGGACCATGTCGAGACGGTCATCGCTGACCTCAACTGGTGCGCCGGCGTGCTCGGCGAACTGGATGTGACCCTGACCCTCAGTCCACAGAGTGCATGGGGCAAGTCGGTGCGCGACGCCCGCGTCGCCATCGCCAAGCGCCTGTCCGGCCTGCTGCGCGCGGCGGACAAGGCCGTCGACGAGGCCCTGCCGCTGGAGCGGGTGCAGATCGCCGGCCGCATGACCCGCAAGTCGCCCAAGTTGTTGACGCCGGTCGAGGGACCCACGGTCGACGCCGCCCTCAGCCTGCTGAAACTGGTCGGATCGGCGCGCGGCCCGGCCTCGACCTACGGCTGCGAAGCCGACCGCAAGACCCTCGTGGAGGCCCTGACCGTCCGGCTGTCCGATCATGCCGACCAGACGCTGCGGCTGATCAACGACGGCGAGGCCGAGGACGAGGCCCATGCCCTCGCCCTCGTTGATCTCGTTGCCCGGTGCCTCGATCTCATCGACGCGGTCGAGCCGTCTCGCACGGTGCGGCGTCGGGCCGCGGTCGCCGGCGCCCCTGCAAAGGGGGCCGAGGCCTCGTCGCGGGCCGCCTGATCGGCTACATCGCCGGTGATGACGGCATTCTGGATTATGGCGGCGCTGCTGACGGCCCTCGCGGGCCTGTGCGCGCTGGCGGGCGCACGCCGCGGCGCAGACGCCGGCGAGACCATCTCCGCCGCCGCAGAACTGGCCGAGCTGGATCGACTGAAGGCGCGCGGACTGCTCGACGAGGCCGGCTGGACCGCGGCTCGCGCGGAGGCCGGACGCCGCATCCTCGTCTCGGACCGGGAAAGCGCTCCGGTCCGGGCCGGGACGAAGGACCGCTTCGGGGTGCTGGCCGGGCTGGGAGCCACGGCCGCGGCGGCGCTGGGGCTCTATGCCGTGGTCGGCGCGCCCGGTCTGCCGGATCAGGCGTATGAGCGCCGCGTGGACCAGTGGACGACCGAGCTGGAGACGCTGCAGGCGCCGCAGCTCGCCGCCGTGGCCGCCCGCGTGGTGAAGGAACGACCGGACGATCATCAGGCCCTGACCATGCTGGGCGCGGCGCGGTTCGAGGCCGGCGATCCGATCGGTGCGGCCTCGGCGTTCCGTCGCGCCGTGGCGCTGCAGCCCGACGACGCCCAAAGCTGGT
>JALYPS010000051.1 GCA_030856285.1 Pseudomonadota bacterium | reverse complement strand
CCGTTCGGCCGCCGCGCCGGCGTAGATGCCGAGGATGCCCGCGTCCTCATAGGGCTCATGATAGGCGTCGATGGCATAGGCCAGCCCCCGCTCCTCGCGGGCGCTCTGGAACAGGCGCGAGGCCATGCCGCCACCGAGAATCTCGCTCATCAGCCGCGCCGCCGCATAGGCCGGGTCCCTGGCCGAGGGGGCCGGCAGCTGGAAGACGATATTGGCCTGTTCGATCCGGCGCGACAGGGCCGCGCTGCCGCCGGTGAAGCGCGGCGCGTCAGGGGCTTGCGCGGGCGTCGCGGTCTGGTCCCCGAACCAGCGCTCGGCCAAGGCCAGCAGTTCGGTCTCGTCGACGGCACCGGAGACGGCCACGACCATGCGGTCCGGTGAATACAGCCGGGCGCGCCAGTCGGCGATGGACGTCCGCGTGATCGGCTTCAGGCTCTTGACCGATCCGAGGATCGGCCGACCCAGTGGCTGGCCGGCATAGGCCCGGGTCTGGGCCATTTCGAACACATGGTCGTCGGGGGTGTCGAAGGCCTCGGCGATCTCTTGCGCCACCACGTCCTTCTCGCGCTCGATCTCGGCGGGGTCGAGCGTGGGACGGAAGACCAGGTCGGAGACCACCTGCATGGCCAGCGGCAGCGAGCCGTGCAGGGCCCGGACCTCGAAACTGGTGCGTTCATAGCCGGTGGCGGCGTTCAGGGAGCCGCCTTCGGCCTCGATCCGCTCGACGATCTCGCGCGCGCCCATGCCGCCGGCGCCCTTGAACACCAGATGCTCGAGGCAGTGGGACCAGCCGGACGTCGCCTCCGTCTCCCATTTCGCGCCGCCGCGGACGGCGACGGTCAGGGCCAGGGTGCGCAGGCCGGGCATGGGATCACAGACGACGCGGACGCCGTTGGACAGGGTGTGGAGCGTAGCGGTCAGGGGTTTTCCTTTTTCCCTGGCGCCTCGCTCGCGGAGCGAGGCTGTTTGAGGGAAGGCTTTCGACGAAGCAGGGCGATATAGAAGCCGACCAGCGCCAGCGCCAGCCCGAACCAGGTCAACGCATAGCCGAGGTGGTTGTTCGAGAAGGCGGCCGGCGGGGCGGACGGCTTCAGGGCAAGCCATTCCGGATTGGACGAGGTCAGGGCGAACAGGGTGTTCGGGTCGGGATCGGCTACGCCGAGCGCCCGCGCCATGCCCGACGTGTCCCGGGCGAAGAACCGGCCCTTGTCCGCAGGCAGGGCCATCGGACCCGGCGGCGGGACCTCGCGCAGCTCGGCCGTCACGCGGAACGGCGTGACCGATTGCGAGACCGGCGGGCGCGCCGAAATGCCCTCAGCGACGAAGCCCCGATCGATCAGGAACTCCGCCGGAAAGTCGGTCGGGAGGCAGGCCGAGATCAGCCGGATGCCCGGCTGGCCTTCATGGATGGTCTGGAGCTCGACGTAGGGCGCGGTGGCCAGTCCCGGGCAGTCGATCAGGACCTTGCGAAACGCCGGGTCGTGCAGGGCCAACACGTCGACGAGCGGGGCCGGCGGCAAGGCGGCGGCCGCCTCGGCCTGGGCGATCAGCCCGTTCTTCCACTGCATCCGCTGCACCTGCCAGACGCCGAGGCCGCACAGCAGGGCGAGGGCCAGGGCGCAGACGATTGTCAGGCCCCACGGGAAGCGGGCGCGCATCAGGCCTGTCCCGCCCTGTTGCGCATCTGCAGGGCGATCATCACCCCCTTGCCGGGCCGCATCAGTCCCAGCGACAGGCCGGCGACAAGCGGCAAGGCCACCAGCAGCATGGCCCAGATCGGCGGATTCCAGGCGACCTGCACGAACAGGGCCCCGAACACCACGATCCCGCCGGCGATCTGCATGATGAAGATGGCCGCGCCGTCGCCGGTGTTCAGGCGGGTGAAGTCGAAACCGCAGGCGGCGCAGCGGTCGACCACCTTGAGAAAGCCCGTGAACAGCGGACCCTTGCCGCAATGGGGACAGCGGCAAAGCAGACCGGCGCGGATCGGGTCGATCCGCGCCGGTTGAAGATCAAGCCCGGTGGGGCCGCTCGTCACCCGAAGGTGACGTAAACAAAGGCGAAGAGGAACAGCCAGACCACGTCCACGAAATGCCAGTACCAGGCCGCCGCCTCGAAGCCGAAATGCTTCTGGGGGGTCATCTGGCCGGCCATCAGGCGCAGCAGGCAGACCAGCAGGAAGATGGTGCCGAGCAGGACGTGGAAACCGTGGAAGCCGGTCGCCATGAAGAAGATCGAGCCGTAGAGCCCCGAGTTCGCCGCCTCTTCGTTGAAGAACAGGTTCTCGTGGAGAATGTGGTTGTACTCATAGGCCTGCACGGCCGTGAACAGGACGCCGAGCACGACGGTGATGAGCAGACCGGTCCGGGCCGCCTTGCGGTCGCCGACCTGCAGCGCATGGTGGGCCCAGGTCACCGTCGTGCCGCTGAGCAGCAGGATGACGGTATTCAGCAGCGGCAGTTGCCAGGCGTCCAGGGTCTCAATGCCCTTGGGCGGCCAGGTCGACCAGGCGGCGGCGGTGTCGGCCCAGTTGCTGACCTCGGGAATGTGGGCGCGGGCCTCGTTGAAGACCGCCATTTCGAAGAATATCCAGAAGAAGGCGGCGAAGAACATCACCTCCGAGGCGATGAACATGATCATGCCGTAGCGCAGACCGATGGAGACGACCGGGGTGTGATCGCCGCCCTTGCTTTCCTTGATCACATCCGCCCACCAGGCGAAGGCGGACAGAAGCACGCCGGCCAGGCCCGCGAAGAACAGCGCCGCCTTGCCGTCGGACAGCAGGGCGGTCGCGATCGGGCCGGCGTCGGGTCCGACGATGCCCTTCATCCACACCACTGCGCCGACCATCATGATGGTGGTCGCGATCGAGGCGATCAGCGGCCAGGGGCTGGGATTCACCAGGTGATAGTCGTGATGCGGAGTGGCGTGTGCGTCGGCCATCTGGGTCTCTTGCAACAGTCGAGAGTCGTGTGAGGCAGGCTATAGCGTCGGCTATCCGGCCGCGCCAGTAGGCGAAGCCGCGTTTGCGGCCTGATCGAAGCCTTGGGTGGGATAGAAGGTGTAGCTGAGGGTGATCTCCTCGACGCCGCGGCTCTCGCGATCGGTCGCCATCTCGGGCGCCACGAAATACTGGACGGGGAATTTCATCGTCTGGCCGGGCTGGATGATCTGCCCCTCGAAACAGAAGCACTGCAGCTTCTGGAAATAGGGACCGGCCCGTTCCGGCACGACATTGTAGGACGCCGTCGCGTGGATGGGCGCGTCAGAGGTGTTGGTCACGTCGAAGAAGGCGATGCCGGTCTCGCCGATTCGCACCCGCTGGGTGACCTGTTCGGCGCGGAAGGTCATGGGCAGGCCGCGCACATTGGTGTCGAAACGGATCAGCACCGACTGGTCCAGCTGTACGTCGGGCGCCCTGTCGGCCTTGCGGACCGTGCCGTCGAAGCCGGTGACCTGGCAGAACATGCGGTAGAGCGGCACGGCGGCGAAGGCGGCGCCGGTCATGAACATGACGCCGGCCGCGCAGGCGATGGCCGCCAGGGCGTTGGCGGTCGGCTTCTTCATCGGGCGTATTCGACCGGCTGGCCGGCCGCGATGGCGTCGGCCCGGGCCTCGATGTTGCGCTTGAGGTTCAGCACGGTGACGGCGAACACCAGCACGATGAAGGCCACCAGGGCGCCGGCGATGGCGAGGTTGCGCCTGTTGCGGGCGGACATTTCTTCGGGGGTCAGGCGGCGCATGGTATTTACAGTCCGGGAAGGGCGGTCAGGCTCTCGACCAGCAGGGCCGCGAACAGGGCCATCAGATACAGGATCGAGAAGGCGAACAGGTTGCGCGCCGGTTTGGCCTCGGCGCGGACATCATACAATGCGGCCTCTCGTCCCACGGCCTCGGCCTTGTCGGGTTGGTCCCCGGCGCGGCTGCGCCACAGGCGCACGGCGAGAAGCAGGAAGCCCAGGCCGCCGATCGCCGACACCGCCAAATACAGGAAGCCGCCAAGGCCCAGCAGGCCCGGCGCGACGGCCACCGGCACGAACACCAGGCTGTAGATCAGGATCTGCAACCGCGTGCTCTTCGCCCCACGCGCCACCGGCATCATGGGAATGCCCGCGCGGGCGTAGTCGCCGGCGGAATACAGGGCCAGCGCCCAGCTGTGCGGCGGGGTCCACAGGAAGATGATCGCGAACAGCAGCCAGGCCTGCCACGGAGCCTGCCCCGTCGCCGCCGCCCAGCCGATCACCGGCGGAAAGGCGCCCGCGGCTCCGCCGATGACGATGTTCTGGGGCGTCCGGCGCTTGAGCAGCAGGGTGTAGAAGACGGCGTAATAGAGGATGGTCATCAACAGCAGGCCGCCGGCCAGCCAGTTGGTCGTCATGCCCAGCAACATGACCGAGAAGATCGACAGGATGACCCCGAAGGTCAGGGCGTCGTTCTTGTTGACCCGCCCCGCCGCCACGGGCCGTCCGCGGGTGCGCCGCATCAGGGCGTCCGTCTCGCCCTCCAGCGCCATGTTCAGCGCGCCCGCAGCGCCGGCGCCGACGCCGATGCACAGGATGGCGATCGCCGCCGAGAGCCAGTCGAGGTCACCGCCCGCCACGACCAGACCCACGACGGCGGTGAAGATCACCACCGACATCACGCGTGGCTTCAGCAGCTGGAAGAAGTCTTCCGGCTGTGCCGTCGAGATTGCGGTCTGGGGGGCGGTTTCGGTCATCGCGCTTTCAAAAACCAGAGGCCGCCCTTTCGGCTGAAAGAGCGGCCCCCGTGTGTCAGTTCCGGTGTGGCCGGTCCTAGTGGTCGTCGCCCTTGACCACCGGCAGTTCGTTGAACTGGTGGTGGGGCGGCGGCGAGGACAGGGTCCACTCCAGGGTCGTGGCGCCTTCGCCCCACGGATTGTCGACGCCCGGACGGCGGCGGATGGCGGACTCGATCAGCATGATCAGGAAGACCAGCACGCCGGCGATGGTGATGAGGTAACCGACCGACGAGACGTAGTTCCAGTAGGCGTAGCCGTCGGAGTAGTCGACGATCCGGCGCGGCATGCCCTGCAGGCCGAGGAAATGCTGCGGGAAGAACACCAGGTTCACACCCACGAACATCAGCCAGAAATGCATGCAGCCGAGGAACTCGTTGTACTTCACGCCGAACATCTTCTCGAACCAGTAGTAGAAGCCCGCGAAGATGGCGAAGACGGCGCCCAGCGACAGCACATAGTGGAAGTGGGCCACGACATAGTAGGTGTCGTGCAGGCTGTAATCGATGCCCGCATTGGCCAGGACCACGCCGGTCACGCCGCCGAGGGTGAACAGGAAGATGAAGCCGATCGCCCAGAGCATGGGCGTCTTGAAGCTGATCGAGCCGCCCCACATCGTGGCGATCCAGCTGAAGATCTTCACGCCCGTCGGGACGGCGATGATCA
>JALYPS010000009.1 GCA_030856285.1 Pseudomonadota bacterium | reverse complement strand
GCTCGGCCACCTGTTCGGCGAAACCGATCGGGGCGTTCAGCCCGGTGCCGACGGCCGTGCCGCCCTGGGCCAGCTCCATCAGTTTGGGCAGGGTCTGTTCGATCCGCTCGATGCCGTTGGCGACCTGTTGAGCATAGCCGCCGAATTCCTGGCCGAGGGTCAGGGGCGTGGCGTCCTGGGTATGCGTCCGGCCGATCTTGATGATGTGGTCCCAGGCCTTCGCCTTGGCGTCCAGCGCCGCATGCAGATGCTTCAGCGCGGGGATCAGGTCGTTGACCACCTGTCCGGCGCAGGCGACGTGCATGGCCGTGGGAAAGGTGTCGTTCGACGACTGGCTCATGTTGACGTGGTCGTTGGGGTGGACCGGCTTCTTGGAGCCCATCTCGCCGCCCAGCATCTCGATGGCCCGGTTCGAGATCACCTCATTGGCGTTCATGTTCGACTGGGTGCCCGAGCCGGTCTGCCAGACCACCAGCGGGAAATGGTCGCTGAGTTTGCCTTCGATGACCTCGTCGGCCGCCTTGACGATGGTGTTTCCGATCGCTGGGTCCAGCTTGCCCAGCGCCATGTTCGTCTCGGCCGCGGCGCGTTTGACGATCCCGAGCGCCCGCACGATCGGCCGGGGCTGCTTCTCCCAGCCGATTTTGAAATTCCCCAGCGACCGCTGCGCCTGCGCGCCCCAGTAGCGGTCCGACGCGACCTCGATCGGGCCGAAGGTGTCGGTTTCGGTGCGGGTCCTGGTCATGGTCGGCGGGCTTTCAGGCGTGACGGGAGACTGCGCGGCGGTGTAGCACGGGCAGGCGAGGGGGCAAGGCGGAGGACCGGAGATGCGGATCATGATGACGGCGGCGACGCTGGCGGCCGTCGGCCTGACGTCCTGCGCCACGACCACCAGCGCGCAGGATGCGCCGCGCGTGGTCATCGAGACCGAGGCGGGCCGGATGGTGGTCGAACTGGATCTCGCCCGCGCTCCGCTCTCGACCTGCAACTTCCTCAGCTATGTCACCGACGGCGACTATGACGGCGGCCGCTTCTTCCGCACGGTCGTCCGGGCCACCAACACCGGCAACCCCCATCCGATCGACGTCATCCAGGCCGCCACCCCGCGCGGCGATGACGACGACCTGCGCCCGCCGATCCCGCTCGAGCGCACCCGCGACACCGGACTCAGCCACGTCGCCGGAACGGTCTCCATGGCCCGAAACGGCCCCGACACGGCGACCTCAAGCTTCTTCATCGTCACGCAGGACACGCCCGCCCTGGACTTCGGCGGCGGCCGCAATCCGGACGGTCAGGGCTTCGCCGCCTTCGGTCGTGTCGTCGAGGGCCTCGAGGTCGCCCGCCGCATCCAGATGTCGCCGGCGAACAGCGAGGAGCGGCTGACCCCGCCGGTCGCCATCCGCTCGACCCGGATCGAAGGCCAGGTTCCGCCCGGGTGCCATCCGTGACGGCAGGCTGGATCGGCACGGGAAAGGTCCGCGCCCGCGAAACAGGCGACACGGTCGAACTGACCATCGACGGCCTGACCACCCAGGCCAAATACTACAAGCCGCTGGTCTATGAGTTCATGCGCAAGGAGTGGGCGTCGCGCCCGTCATACGGCGACTACACGGTCGAGATCCTGATGGAGCACATCGGCGACCCGCCGTGGATGGACCTCGACAACCTGGCCAAGGCCCTGCTGGACGCCATCAAGGGCTATCTGTTCCATGACGACGCCCAGGTCGCCCGCCTGCTGGTCGAACGCCGCGAAGGCGAGCGCGAGCGGATCACCATCCGGGTCTTTCCCCGTCAGGTTTCCGGCATGCCCGGATAGCGGGGGAAGGACGGCAGGTCGTCGACCTTCTCCATCCAGCCGATGCGTTCGGCGGTCTGGATCTGGGCCTGAAGGGGCAGGGCGTCCGGATCATCCAGCGTGGCGCTCTGCACGTCTGTCTGGCCAGGGAAGATGACGTCATTGGTGTAGAACAGACTGGTCCCGCACGAGCCGCAGAAATGCCGGCGGCCGTGTTCCGATGACTCATAGACGCGGGTCTCGCCGGTGATGGCGACCTGGTCGGTGGCCGCGAGGGCCCAGCTGACAGCCGGGGCGCCGCTGG
>JALYPS010000503.1 GCA_030856285.1 Pseudomonadota bacterium | reverse complement strand
GGTTAAGGCCCCGCTCTGGATTTTTTTCGCGCTCGCTGTTGGATTTGGCGTGGTTGCGCTCAATCCCTTCGCCTTCCTTGGAGAGTCCGATCAAGCCGCAGTCCGAGCCACTGTTGGCCCGCCCGCGCTCTGGGCAGTACTCTTTACCAGCATGTTTCTGTCCAGCATTACGGCGAGAAGCGGGACAGCACTTTGGAGGCGATGCGGCCTGCTGTGGGAACGCATCTCGCTGCGACTGACAGCCGGCCGGTTGAGCCCCGTGTGCCGAGCGACCTTGGCGTTGTTTGAGGCGGAGGCATCAGATCGCCTTATGCTCGTCGCCAATGCTCCGCACATAGTCCTACTGCGCGACCGAGGGCTAATCCGTCCTCGATTGATCGGACAGAATGAGGAATGGGGGCAGTTTCTGCTTCGCCAAGACCTTGAGCGGCTCCGCCGTGCGACACCGGCTCGGTTCCGGTCGATAATGCGGACAAGTGCTGAGGAAGCCAACGGCGCCCGCCAAAGCATGAATGCAGCGTTTCGACGGGCCCGCCGACTGGTCGCCGGCTAGATGACCCTCGATCTGAAGGCCCTGCAGGCCGACGTCCTGCGCATCTCCGACATCTACGCCGCCGAGCACGGCATCGACCGGTCCGGCGACTGGGCCCTGCTGAAGGTGCAGGAGGAGTTGGGCGAGCTGACGGCCGAGCATCTGCGCATGAGCGGGCGGGCGCGGGGCGAGGCCGACGCAGGCAAGCTGGGCGATGAGGCGGCGGATGTGCTCGGGATGCTCCTGATCTATTGCGACCGGGCGGGGATCGATCTTGAACAGGCCATGCAGCGGAAATGGCTGCATTGGCTGGAGGAGCCGAAGTGACGCCCCAGCCCCAACTCGTTCTCGTCGTCGCCCGCGCCCGCAATGGGGTGATCGGGCGGGACGGCGACCTGCCCTGGCGGCTGCGCAGCGACCTGCAGCGGTTCAAGGCGATCACCCTCGGCAAGCCGTGCATCATGGGCCGGCGGACGTGGGAGAGTCTGCCGCTCAAGCCCCTGCCGGGCCGGCTGAACCTGATCCTGTCGCGCGATGAATCGTTCTCTGCGCGCGGGGCGGTGGTCTGCACGACACTGGACGAGGCGGTCGAGATTGCGCGCGAGACGGCCGAGGACGACGGGGTTGGGGAGATCTGCGTCATCGGCGGCGTCGCCCTGTTCGACAAGGCCCTGCCGCGGGCGCGGCGCCTTTACCTGACCGAGGTCGAGGCCGATCCCGAGGGCGACGTGCTGTTCCCGCCGTTCGACGAAGGGGACTGGGTCGAGGTATCGTCCGAGGCGCATCCGGCCGGCGAAAAGGACGACCACGGGTTTGTTTTTCGAGTTCTCGAAAGGAAATGACCATGCTGATCGTGACCACCAACGACGTACCCGGCTACCGGGTGGTGAAGACGCTGGGACTTGTGCGGGGCATCACGGTGCGGTCGCGGAACGTCCTGTCCGACGCCCTCGGCGGCCTTCAGTCGATGCTCGGCGGCCGGGTCGGCGCCTATGTCAAACTGGCCGAGGCCTCGCGGGCGGAGGCGCTTCAGGAACTGGTCGAGCACGCGCAGGCGATGGGCGCCAACGCCGTGATCGCCATGCGCTATGAAGCCAATGAGATCATGGAAGGCGTCACCGAGGTGTTGGCCTATGGCACGGCTGTGGTGGTTGAGGCTGAGTAGGGCCTAGCTGAGCGTCGCCATCGCGCTGCGTTCAAAATCCTTGAGCTCGTCGAGACGGCCGTCGCGGATCTTCTCGACCCAGTGCGGGTCGGCGAGGAGGGCGCGGCCGACGGCGACGAGGTCGAACTCATCACGCTCCAGCCGTTCAATCAGGCCGTCCAGCGAGGCCGGTTTCGACCCGGCGCCCCCGAAGGCCGCGATGAACTCGCCGTCGAGACCGACCGAGCCGACGGTGATGCTGGGCAGGCCGGTGACCTTCTTCGCCCAGCCGGCGAAATTGAGCTCGGAGCCGTCGAACTCCGGCTCCCAGAAGCGGCGCTGCGAGCAGTGGAAGACATCGACGCCGGCCTCGGCCAGCGGGGCCAGCCAGGCTTCGAGCTCAGCCGGATCATGGGCGTTCTTCGCGGCGAAATCGTGCGACTTCCACTGCGACAGGCGCAGGATCAGGGCCATGTGCGGGCCGACGCCCTCGCGCACGGCCTTGACCACCTCAGCGCCGAAGCGGGCGCGGTCGGCGATGGTCCCGCCGCCCCATTTGTCGGCGCGATCGTTGAGGCCGGACCAGAAGAACTGGTCGATCAGATAGCCGTGGGCGCCGTGGATCTCGACGGCGTCAAAGCCGAGCTCGCGGGTGGCGCGGGCCGAGCGGCCGAAGGCGGCGATGGTGTCGGCGATGTCCTCGCCGGTCATCGGCTCGAGGCCGCGCTTGCCGGGGCTGGTCATGCCCGCGGGGCTGTCGACCTTGCCGAGCGGGGCCCAGTCGGCCCCCTGCCCGCGCGCCGAGCCGACGTGCCAGAGCTGGGGCGCGATCAGGCCGCCGGCGGCGTGGACCTGTTCCACCACCTTCTTCCATTCGGGCAGGGCCTCGCCGTGGAAGACGGGCACCTTGGCGTCGTTGCGGGCGGCGGGCCGTTCGACGACCGTGCCCTCGGTGACGATCAGCCCGACCCCGCCCTCGGCCCGGCGGCGGTAGTAGCCGGCGACATCGCTGGTGGGGACGCCGCCGGGCGAGAAGGACCGCGTCATCGGCGCCATGACGATGCGGTTGGGCATCTTCAGGGACTTGACCTGGAAGGGACGGAACAGGGCGTCGACGGACATGGGCGGTTCTCGGATGACTGGAACCGACAAGGTGGCGGTTAGGG
>JALYPS010000391.1 GCA_030856285.1 Pseudomonadota bacterium | reverse complement strand
GCAAGACGTCGGGCGAATGGACGAGGTAGTGCGGGCGTCCTTCGAGGCGGAAGAGTTCACGGGGTCGGTTCTCGTCGCGCGCGACGGAGAGGTCCTGCTCGACCGCGGCTATGGCTTCGCCAACCGGGAGTGGAGCGTTCCCAATGACGGCGACACCAAATTCCGGCTGGGGTCGGTGACCAAACAGTTCACCGCCGTCGCCATCATGCTCCTCAACGAACGCGGCCTGGTCGACCTCGACGCGCCGGTGAAGACGTATCGGCCGGACGCGCCCGCCTCATGGGACGAAGTGACGGTCCGGCATCTGCTGAGCCACACCGGCGGCCTGACCAATCTCACCGATTTCGACGACTACGGCGCGTCCAAGACCCTGGCGGCCACGATGGACAGCCTGATCGAACGTTTCCGGGACCGTCCGCTGGACTTCCAGCCGGGCGAAGGCTGGAACTACTCCAACTCCGGTTACATCGTGCTGACCGCCATCGTCGAGAAGGTCAGCGGCAAGGCCTATGCCGACTTCGTCGCCGAGAACCTGTTCCAGCCTCTGGGCATGGCTGACAGCGGTTACGACAGCCATGCCGCCATCCTGCCACGCCGGGCTTCGGGCTATGCGCCGACCGCTCGCGGGATCGTCAACGCCGACTACGTGGACATGACCATTCCGCAAGGCGCGGGGGCTCTGTATTCGACCACCCGCGACCTGCTGAAATGGGAACAGGGACTGTTCGGCGGCCGACTGCTGAGCCCGGAGTCGCTCACCCTGCTGACCACGCCGGTTCGCAACCGGTACGCCTTCGGCCTGATGGTCACCGAGGCTGGCGGAAACACGACCATCGGCCATTCGGGCGGCATCGAGGGCTTCAACACCCATATGGCCTACGATCCGGCTCGCCGTATGACGGTCATCGTGCTGGGCAACCTCAACGGCCCCGGCCCGGATCAGGTCGCCGGCTCCCTCATGGCCCTCGCGCGCGGAGAGACCGTCACCCTGCCCAGCGAGCGTCAAGCCGTCGTGGTCGCGCCTGAAGTGCTGCAGGCCTATGTCGGCGTCTATGAGCTGGCCCCGACCTTCGCCATCACCATTTCGGTCGTCGACGGCAAGCTGATGGCCCAGGCGACCGGGCAGCAGGCCTTCGAGCTGCACGCGGAATCGGAAAGCCGGTTCTTCCTGACCGTGGTCGACGCCCGAGTCACCTTCACCCGTGACGCCGCGGGCGCGGTGGATGCTCTGATCCTGCATCAGGGCGGCCGGGACAGTCGGGCGCCGAAGAAATAGGCGGGGCCACAGAAACTCCGAAGGCGCCCCTCTCTGCAGATGACGCGAAGAGGGAGTCCGGGTTTCGCTACTTCCGGATGACGGAAAGCGGCATACTTGCGAATCCATGCTCATCCGCCGCCTCCCCCCCGAGACCGTCAACCGCATCGCCGCCGGCGAGGTGGTCGAACGCCCGGCCAGCGCCATTAAAGAGCTGGTCGAGAATGCGCTCGATGCGGGCGCGACGCGGATCGAGGTTCAGGCGGACGGCGGTGGACTGACCCGCATCCTGATCGCCGACGACGGGCATGGCATGGCGGCGGACCAGCTGGCCCTGGCGGTCGAGCGCCACGCCACCTCCAAGCTCGAACCCGATGACGCGGGCGACGTCGACCTGCTGCGCATCCATACCCTCGGCTTCCGCGGCGAGGCCCTGCCCTCGATCGGCTCGGTGGCGCGGCTCACCATCACCAGCCGTCCCCGTGACGGCGGCGACGCCCACCAGATCACCGTCGAAGGCGGCGACCAGCGCCCCGTCGCGCCCGCCGGCTTCCCCGGCCCGCACGGCGCCCGTGTCGAGGTCCGCGACCTGTTCTACGCCACCCCCGCCCGGCTCAAATTCATGAAGTCCGAGCGGTCAGAGGCCATGGCCATTTCGGAAGAGATCAAGCGTCAGGCCATGGCGCATGAGGGCGTCGCCTTCACCCTCGACCTCGACGGCAAGACCACCCTGCGTCTGCCCTCCGAGCACCCGGGCGACGCCGGACGGCTGAAAAGGCTGGCCGCCCTTCTGGGCCGCGACTTCGAGGCCAACGCCCTGCTGATCGACCAGTCGCGCGACAATGTCCGCCTCACGGGCTACGCGGGCCTGCCCACCTACAGCCGTGGCAACGCCGGCCACCAGTATCTGTTCGTCAACGGCCGCCCGGTGAAGGACCGCCTGCTGCAAGGCGCCCTGCGCGGGGCCTATGCCGACTTCCTCGCCCGCGACCGCCATCCGGCGGCGGTGCTGTTCCTTGAGATCGACCCGCTCTACGTCGATGTGAATGTCCATCCGGCCAAGGCCGAAGTCCGCTTCCGCGATCCGGCGTTGGTGCGCGGCCTGATCGTCGGGGCTCTGCGCCACGCCCTGGCCGCCGCCGGACACAGGGCCTCGACCACGATCGCGGCCGACGCGCTGGCGGGCTTCAGGCCACACACGGGCGTGTCGTCAGGCCCCGCCTTCAGCCCCTCCTCCCCGTCCGCACAGGGCTGGAGCGGCTGGCAGGGCTGGGCCGCCCCGGCCAGCGCCAACGCCCAGGTCATTCCCGGCCTCAACGAACGGTCGGCGCGGGTCGAGCCGGGATATGGGCCCGCGTCCAACGACGGCTGGCCCGACGACGCCGCCCCGGCCGCGCCCAACCTGATCGACTATCCGCTCGGCGCCGCCCGGGCCCAGCTGCACGGCACCTATATCGTCGCCCAGACGCGGGACGGGCTCGTCGTCGTCGACCAGCACGCTGCCCACGAGCGTCTCGTCTATGAGCGGATGAAGGTCCAGATGGCCAGGGGTGCCGTCACGCGTCAGGCCCTGCTGACCCCCGAGGTCGTCGAGCTCGACCCCCCCGAGGCCGAGCGCGTCTCGGCCCGCGCTGACGAACTGGCCGAACTGGGCCTGATCGTCGCGCCGTTCGGCGCCGGCGCGGTGCTGGTGCGCGAAACCCCCGCCCTGCTCGGCGACACGGACGTCCAGGGCCTGATCCGCGACATCGCCGACGACCTGGCCGAACACGGCGCGGCGCTTGCCCTGTCGGAACGGCTGGGCGAGGTCTGCGGGACCATGGCCTGCCACGGCAGCGTCCGCGCCGGCCGCGTCCTGTCCGCCCCCGAGATGAACGCCCTGTTGCGCGAGATGGAGGCCACCCCCCACTCCGGCCAGTGCAACCACGGCCGCCCGACCTATGTCGAACTGAAGCTGGCCGACCTCGAAAAGCTGTTCGGACGGCGATGACTCTCTCCGTCCTGTTCGTCTGCCTCGGCAACATCTGTCGATCACCGCTGGCCGAGGGCGCGCTGCGGGCCGAAGCCGCCCGCCTCGGGTTCGACCTGACCGTGGACTCCGCCGGCACTGGCGACTGGCATGCCGGAGAGCCGCCGGACGACCGGGCCATCGCCGTCGCCCGTCGCAACGGCGTCGACATATCCGGCCTGCGCGCCCGTCAGGTCCGCCCCGCTGACTTCCGCCGCTTCACCCATGTGATCGCCCTCGACCACGACAACCTCGCCAAGCTGCGCAAGCTGGCCCCGGCCGAGGCGACGGCCGAAGTCAGCCTGCTGCTGGACCATGTCGAGGGCCGCAAGGGTCAGGGTGTCAC
>JALYPS010000458.1 GCA_030856285.1 Pseudomonadota bacterium | reverse complement strand
AAGGTCAGGGCCAGAACGGCGGACAAGGACGACATGGCAACCCCCGCTGACAATCACATCCTACCCTGACCCCGCACCGCACGCGGGTCAATCCGGCCGGTACAACCCTGGGAAGACGTCAGGGCTGTTCGAGGTCCCCGGGTTCGGCCGCGCTGCCGCGGTAGGCGCTGGCGATGGCGGAGGCGACCGCCTGCACCTGGGCGCGCTGATTGATGCGGTGCGTTTCCGAGTTGGGGTCGTACAGCCCTTCCAGATAGGCCCGGTCCCAGCCGGTCAGGCCAGTCGGCGCCGTCGCGGGATCGTCGAACAGGTTCAGGATGGTGTCGAAACGGCCGGTGTCCGCGTCGGGATCGACCTGGGCCATGGCCACCATGGCCACATAATCGCCGAGCTGCTGCAGGCTGGCGCCGTTCAATTGATCGACATCGACGATGATGAAGACCCGTTTGAGGATGTCCTCGGTCTGATCGTTGAGGCGGGAGGGCGCGTTGATCGCGGTCTGCGGTGCATAGTCCTGGGCGGACGATCCGCCGGTGTTCGCCCCGCTGCCCGACACCTGGCCGGGAAAGCGCACCACCGCGTCCCCGGTCTCGCTGTCGACCGGCAGGCTGACGTGCCACCAGCGGACCGGCCGTTCCTCGTTGATGAAGTCGCGCAGTTCCGCTGATCCGCGATCCATGCCCGCCCCGCCGACCCGGAACAGCCGCGGGCGCATGTCCACGAAGGCCTGTGTAAAGCCGGGGCCATCGCTGGTCGCGACGATGAGGACGCTGGGATGGCACTCGGGCTCATGGGCGCGGAGGCCCAGACCGCGAGCCACGTCGGAAACTCGGTCTGCGAGATACTGGGCCGTCTCACCCTCCAGATTGACGACGCCGACGCACATGCCGTCTTTCCAGCGGGCCAGACCGCGACGACGCGCGGGCGCCGCGACTTCGTCGACGTAGTCTTCGGTGGTGTCTTCCAGTCGCCGGGAGTCGACCACCAGGTCCTCGAGACGGACAGGATCCTGGGAGGCCGGCGGGGTCTGGGGGGCCGGAACGGACTGGGGCGACGCAAGCAAGGCGGCGGCTATCAGGGCGTACAACATCACCGTGTCCCAAGCTGATTGAACACGGAGGATACCAGCGTTCCAGCCCGTCGGGAATACGCGCCACGGACCGAACCCGGACACGAAAACCCCGCCCCGGCAGACCGGGGCGGGGTGATATGATCAGGCCGGACGGCGAACCTAGATGTCGTCGTCTTCCTTGAGCAGGTCTTCCTTGGTGATCGGCGTGTCCGTGACCTTGGCGGTGTCGAAGATCAGGTCGCAGACCTTTTCCTCATAGATCGGTGCGCGCATCTGGGCGGCGGCGTTGGGGTTCTGGCGGTAGAAGTCCAGCACCTGACGCTCCTGGCCCGGATAGTTGCGGGCCTCGTTCATGATGGCGTTGTTCAGCTCCTGGTCGGTGACCTGGACGTTGTTGGCGCGGCCGATCTCGGCCAGCACCAGACCGAGGCGCACGCGGCGCTCGGCGATCTTGTGATACTCGTCCTTGAGCTTCTTCTCGGACTTCTTGGCGTCTTCCGGCGGAAGGCGGCCGGCGTCCTTGTCGGCCTGGACCTGACCCCAGATGCCTTCGAACTCGGCCTCGACCATCTTGGGCGGCAGGGGGAAGTCGTGGGCCTTGTCCAGGGCATCCAGCAGGGCGCGCTTCAGCTTGAAGCGGGCGGCGCCGGTGTACTGCTGGTTCAGGTTGGTGCGCAGTAGTTCCTTGAGCTTGTCCAGCGACTCGATGCCGATGCGCTTGGCGAAGTCCTCGTCGACCACGGCGGGGGCCTCGGCCTTGATGGCCTTGACCTTGACGTCGAAGGTCACTGCTTTGCCGGCAAGATGAGCGGCCTGGTAGTCCGCCGGGAAGGTCACGTTCAGGACCGTCTCGTCGCCGACCTTGGCGCCCTTGAGCTGCTCTTCGAAGCCCGGGATGAAGCGGTTGGAGCCGATCACCAGTTGGGTGTCCTCGGCGGCACCGCCCTCGAAGGGTTCGCCGTCCAGCTTGCCGAGGAAGTCGATGGTGACCTCGTCGCCGTCGGCGGCCTTCACGGTCTTGCCCTTCTTGTCCGCATAGGACTTGGCCTGACCGGCCAGTTCGGTGAGGGCCTCGTCCAGATCGGCATCGGTCGCCTCATAGGTCGGGCGAGCCAGCTTCAGCTTCTTGACGTCGGTCGGGGTGAAGTCGGGCATGACCTCCAACGCCATTTCATAGGCGAGGTCTTCCTGACCGGCGATGACCTTTTCCATGTCCGAGGTCAGCTTCATCTCGGCGGGCGCGGCCGGACGCACCTTGGCGTCGTCCAGGGCCTTCTGGCTCGAGGTGTTCAGGGCGTCGTTGACGATCTCGCCCATCAGGTCGCGGCCGAAGGTCTTCTTGACGTGCGACATCGGGACCTTGCCGGGACGGAAGCCCTTGAGCTTCATCTGCGGCGCGACTTCCTTCAGCTTGGCGTCCAGCTTCTGGTTCAGCTCGGCGACGGGAATGGTCACCGCGATGACGCGGCTGAGGCCTTCATTGGACTTTTCGACGACTTGCATGGTCGGGATTCTGACGCTCTGGGGCGGCGCCTTTGAGGCGGGCGCTGCACTGTGGGGTAAAGCAACAAGGGCCGCCCTTGGGAGGCGGCGCCTTTGAAGCCCGCCCTTATGTCGAGGACCGTCCGAAAGGTCAACGTGAGACGCGGGAAACGGGACGGTTTCGGGAAGGACGCCGGCACGCTATCTGGACGGCATGAGTTCCTCCCCCGCCCCTATCGGCGTCGCCGTCTTCCCGGTCACGCCCCTGCAACAGAACTGCACCCTCGTCTGGTGCCGCAAGACGATGAAGGCCGCGATCATCGATCCGGGGGCCTCTGTGGACGGCCTGCTCGGCGCGGTGGCGAAGCAGGGGCTGACGCTGGAGGCCATCTGGATCACCCACGGCCACCTCGACCACGCCGGCGGCGCCGCCGAGATGCAGGAGAAGACCGGGCTGGACATCATCGGCCCGCATCCGGACGACCAGTTCTGGATCGACGGCATCCCGGCCCAGGGCCAGCTCTATGGCATCCCCGAGGCGCGCAGCTTCACCCCGACCCGCTGGCTGGGCGACGGCGATGTGCTGACGCTGGGCGAGACGACCTGGGAGGTCTGGCACTGCCCCGGCCATACGCCGGGCCATGTGATCTTCTTCAACCGCGAGGCCCGGTTCGCCCAGGTCGGAGACGTCCTGTTCCAGGGGTCGATCGGCCGCACCGACTTTCCGCGCAGCGACCACGCCAGCCTGCTGCACGCCATCACGACCAAGCTCTGGCCGCTGGGCGACGACGTCACCTTCGTACCGGGCCACGGACCAACCTCGACCTTCGGGGCCGAGCGGCGGAGCAATCCGTTCGTATCAGACGCCGCCATGCGCGGGACGCCGATCGCGCGTCCGGCGACCGGGCCGTCCTGACGGTCAGCCTAGCGCGCCGCCAGCAGGCCGATCACCACCCCGAGGGCGACCGCATAGAGCGTCGCCTTGAGCGGTTCGTCCTCGACCGCCCCCCGCAGCCGGGCGACCCGCTGCTGCCCCCAGTCGCGTACCAGTCCCGCGTCCTCCCGCACCGCACGCCGCAGCGGAGGGGCGGCGAACGCGGGAGTTTCGCCTTCCAGCAGGATGGCGTCAGCCTGCCGGTCGAGGCGGGCCGAGGTCGAGTCGACGTCCTGCTCGATGTCATCGGCGAAGGTCTGTCCGGTGTATGGCTCGGTCATTGCGTTGGTTTCCGTTTGAGGGGAGTTGCCTGGATCAATCCCCGCTGGTCAGGCCGGTTCCGCCAAACGGGAGCTCACGCCCAATCGTGATTGAACGGCGCCCGTCGCCGCCGCGTTCTCCTGACAAGAAGGAGAAATTCCATGACCTTTATCGAACCCGACAGCCCCGGCGGCCAGCCGGAGATCATGCCGCCCGAGACGCCGGGACCGGACATCGATCCGTCCGGCGCACCCGACGAAATACCGCAGCAGGACCCGGGCGGCGGCGGCCCAGGCGACTCCCGACCGTATGGCGCCAGGTGAGCGGCTCTCGCTCAAACCCTGTGATTCGCTCGCAATTCCGTGACCAGCCATCCGGAACCGGAAGCGGTGCAGAGGGTTCATCCCCCGAACCGCCATCGTCGCTACGAAAGGATCCCCCAATGGCTCAAGGTCAGCCCACCCGAGCCTCCGGTGTCTCCAAGCGGGGCTTCGCCTCGATGGATCCGGAACGTCAGCGCGAGATCGCCCGCAAGGGCGGCGCCAGCGTCCCCAGCGAGAAGCGCAGCTTCTCCCAGGATCGCAGTCTGGCCGCCCAGGCCGGTCGCAAGGGCGGCGAGGCCTCGCATGGCGCCCGTCCCCGCACGACGCCGCCCGTCGCCGAATAGGCTGCACGGCGCACCAATCCGAGAAGGCGGCGACCGTTCCGGTCGCCGCCTTTTTTTACGCCTCGAGCAGCGCCAGAGCCACCTCCGGGGCGGGACTGGTCTCGAATCCGACGACCTTCCAGTCGGCCGCCCCGGCCAGTTCGCGCACCGAGTCCTCGGTGTATTTGCGTGAGCTCTCCGTGTGGATGGTCTCGCCGCCCCTGAAGGTGATTCGGCGGCCGTCGAACAGAACGGACATGTCGCGGGTCGCCTCGAGATGCATCTCCATACGTGACGCCGTGGCGTTCCAGACGGCGCGGTGGGCGAACGAGTCTATGTCGAACCCGGCCCCCAGTTCGCGGTTGGCGCGGACCAGCAGATTGCGATTGAAGGCGGCCGTCACGCCTGCGGAATCATCATAGGCGGCGATCAGCGTCTCCGGCGCCTTGACCAGATCGACCCCCAGAATGAACAGGGCGTCGGGGCCCAGCAGGCCGCGGGCCGCCGTCAGGAAGGCGATGGCCTCGTCCCGCTCCAGGTTGCCTATGGTCGAGCC
>JALYPS010000444.1 GCA_030856285.1 Pseudomonadota bacterium | reverse complement strand
CCACTAGCCCGTACCCGGCCCAATGCGCGCGATGGTGGGTTGCCCACGCCCCAACAAAAAACACCCTCACCCGCAGCGCGCTCTGCTTCTTTACGCGCAACGATATCAGCCAACGGCTGACCAGCTTCGGCCTGCATCCTCGTCCAACAGACGGTCTCACTGACTGGTTGCCGGGTTGGTGTTCCAACTGCCCGGCCAACACTCTCACGATCGTACATATGAATCCCCATCTTGGAGGTCCGTACGCGTGCGAGCATCCACGAACAAACCAGCTCGGCCGAAGCCTTGGGGGCGGCACAGGGGGTAGGTCTGGGGATAGGACTGTATCAATCACCGGTTCGCTGAGCCCGTATCGGCACCGCGATGTACACAGTTGAATCCCCCCTAATGCGCCTCGTCCCAGTTCCCCGCCGCCCGCGCATCCACCACCAGCGGCACCGTCAGCGCCACGGCCGGTTCCGCGGCGCCCTCCATCACCCGTTTGATCAGGGCGATGGCGGTCTCGGCCTCGGCTTCGGGGGCCTCGAAGACCAGTTCGTCGTGGACCTGCAGCAGCATGCGGGTTGAAAGACCCGCCGCCTGCAAAGCCCCCGGCATCCGCATCATGGCGCGGCGGATGATGTCGGCGGCGGCGCCCTGGATGGGGGCGTTGATGGCGGCGCGTTCGCCGAACTGGCGCTCGGCGCCCGATTTGGAATGGATGGCGGGGATGTGGATGCGGCGGCCGAAGACCGTGCTGACCGTGCCCGTCTCGCGCACCTCCAGCTTCGTCTTGTCCATATAGGCGCGGATGCCGGGGAAGCGCTCGAAATAGGTCTTGATGTAGGCGCCGGCCTCGCCCTGGTCGATGTTCAGCTGGTTGGCCAGGCCGAAGGCGCTGATGCCGTAGACGATGCCGAAATTGATCGCCTTGGCGCGGCGGCGGGTCTCGGGGTCCATCTGGTCGACGGGGACGCCGAACATCTCGCTGGCCGTGGCGGTGTGGATGTCGATGCCGGCGGCGAAGGCGCGCTTGAGCTCGGGGATGTCGCCGATGTGGGCCAGCAGGCGCAGTTCGATCTGGCTGTAGTCGGCGCTGATCAGGACATGGCCGGGGGTGGCGATGAAGGCCTGACGGATCTGGCGGCCGGTCTCGGTGCGGATCGGGATGTTCTGGAGGTTGGGGTCGGAGGAGGCGAGGCGGCCGGTGGTGGCGGCGGCGAGCTGGTAGGAGGTGTGGACGCGGTCGGTGGCGGGGTCGAGCGCCTCGATCAGGGCGTCGGTATAGGTGCCCTTGAGCTTGGCCAGCTGGCGCCAGTCGAGCAGGACGCGCGGCAGGTCGTGGGTGAGGGCGAGGGTCTCGAGCGTGGCGGCGCCGGTCTCCCACTGGCCGCTGGCGGTCTTCTTGCCGCCGGTCAGGTTCAGCTCGCCGAACAGGATGTCGCCGATCTGGCGCGGGGAGCCGATGTTGAACGGGCGGCCGGCGATCTGGTGGGCCTGGGCCTCCAGCTCGGCCATGCGCATGCCGAACTCGGAGGACAGGCGTTTGAGGCGGTCGGGATCGACGCGGACGCCGGCCCGCTCCATGTCGGCCAGGACCGCGGGCATGCCGCGCTCCAGCGTCTCATAGACGGTGACGAGGTGTTGCTCGGCGAGGCGGGGCTTGAGGATATGCCAGAGGCGCAGGGTGACGTCGGCGTCCTCGGCGGCGTAGCAGGTGGCCGGTTTCAGCTCGACGTGTTTGAAGGATTTCTGGGCCTTGCCGACGCCGGCGACGGTCTTGAAGGCGATGGGGTCGTGGCCGAGGTGGAGCCGGGCCAGCTCGTCCATGCCGTGGCCGTGCAGCCCGCCCTCGAGCACGTATGAGATCAGCATGGTGTCGTCGATCGGGGCGACGCGGATGCCCCGCTGCGCCATGACGGCGAGGTCGTATTTGCCGTTCTGGGTGACCTTGAGGACGGCGGGGTTCTCGAGCAGGACCTTGAGTTTGGCGAGGGCGGCGGGCTTGTCGATCTGGGTCAGGGGTTCGCGCGTGTCGGTCTCGCCGCCGAAGTCGAGGCCGCCGGCGTTTGCCGCGGGCGGGTGCTCATGCGTCAGGGGGACGTAGCAGGCGTCATTGGGGCCGATGGCCAGGGACACGCCGCACAGGCCGGCGTGGGTGGCTGACAGGGCGTCGGTCTCGGTGTCGAAGCCGACGATCCCGGCCTCGGTGGCGCGGGCGATCCAGGCGTCGAGCTCCTCGAGGCTCTGGATGCAGTGATAGGCCTCGGTGTCGAAGGTCTGGACGTTGGAAGGACCGGTCGCGACCTGGCCGTAGCGGGGCGTGGCGACGGGGGCGGTCGGGACGCGGGGGCGGGCGACGAAGGCCGTCCCGTCCTTGGTCGGCGCCTTGCCGTCGCCGACGCGGGCGCGCAGGCCGCGGAACTCCATCTTGTCGAGGAAGGCGGCGAGCGTCTCGGGGTCGGGGTCGCGGACGGCGAAGTCGTCGATCGGCTCGGGGGCGGGGGCGCTGCAGTCGAGGCGGCACAGCTCGCGCGACAGACGGATCTGGTCGGCGAACTCGATCAGGGTCTCGCGGCGTTTGGGCTGTTTGATCTCATGGGCGCGGGCCAGCAGGGTGTCGAGGTCGCCGAACTCATGGATCAGCTGGGCCGCAGTCTTGGGGCCGATGCCGGGGGCGCCGGGGACGTTGTCGACGCTGTCGCCGATCAGGGCCTGGACCTCGACCACCTTGTCGGGGGTGACGCCGAACTTTTCGAACACGGCCTCCTCGGCGAGGCGGCGCTCCTTCATCGGGTCCCACATGACGACCGAGGGGCCGATCAGCTGCATCAGGTCCTTGTCGGATGAGACGATGACGGCCTGGCCGCCGGCGTCGCGGGCCTTGCAGGCGTAGGTGGCGATCAGGTCGTCGGCCTCGTAGCCGGGCAGTTCGACGCAGTGGACGCCGAAGGCGGCGGTGGCCTCGCGGACCAGCGGGAACTGGGGGATCAGATCCTCGGGCGGGGCCGAGCGGTTGGCCTTGTACTGGTCGTACATGGCGTTGCGGAAGGTCTTTTCGGAGTGGTCGAAGACGGCGACCAGATGGGTCGGGCCGTCGTCGCCCTTCATGTCGCGGATCAGCTTCCACAGCATGTTGCAGTAGCCCTGCACGGCCCCGACGGGCAGGCCGTCCGACTTGCGCGTCAGGGGCGGCAGGGCGTGATAGGCGCGGAAGATGTAGGCCGAGGCGTCGATCATCCACAGCCGCACGGCGGGGCCGTCCTGGGTGAGGGGGCGGGGAGCGGATTCGGCTGCGTCGTCGGTCATGGGCGGAACATAGGCGGGCGCGCCGCCGCCGTCACCGGTTCCGCGCTATGAGACCCAGGTCTCGCGGCAGGATCCTTCCGGGACCGTCCAGCCGGCGAAGCCCGAGATGACCCGGCACTCATAGCCCACGCCGGACCAGTGGCCGCCCATGGTGGTGGTCTCCACCACGGCGCCGCGTCCGTCATAGACGGGTCGGGCGAAACTGACCCAGTGTTCGCGCTCGCCCGGATCGCCGGGCGCGTCGGGATCCCAGGTCTCGAAGGCCAGACCGTACCGACGCCATTCACAGCGCGGGGCATAGTCGCCCTCGAAGCGAAGGGGCAGGGGCCGGTTGTCCGTGTTGTTGAAGCGGTAGTGCTCCCTGGCGATGGCGGCGATCACGGCGCAGTCCTCGCTGTCGGCGGAGGGGGTGGGCACGTCCGGGCCGGACGGCGCGGGCGTGGCGCAGGCCGCGACGAGGCTGACGGCGGCGAGAGCGGCGACTTGGCGCATGGCGGCTCCTATTTCCGGCGCAGGCCGGTGATGGTGCGGGTCGGGGCGATATCCTCGGCCGAGGTGATCAGGTGAACGAGGGCGGGGCGACCCCCGTTCCTTTTGGCTGCGTTCCTCGCGGCGGCGAGGGCGGCGGGGAAGTCGGCGGTCCTTTCGCAGCGGATGCCGAAAGCTCCGAAGGCTTCGGCGTATTTGACGAAGTCGGGGTTCCTCAGGTCGGTGGCGATGACCCGGTCGGCGCCGGAGTAGTGCATCTCCTGATGCATGCGGATGGTGCCGTAGGTTCCGTTGTCGACCACGACGACGACGACATTGATGCCGTACTGGACGGCCGTGGCGATCTCCTGGCCGGTCATCAGATAGTCGCCGTCGCCGGCGATGCAGATCACGTCGCGGTCGGGATGGACGCTCTTGGCCGCGATGGCGGCGGGATAGCCGTAGCCCATGGCCCCCGAGGTCGGCGCCAGCTGGGTGTGCATGGCGCGGTGGCGGTGGAACCGGTGTAGCCAGGCGGCGAAATTGCCCGCGCCGTTGGTCAGGATGGCGTCGGCGGGCAGGACCTCGCCGAGGTGGGCCATGCACTCGCTCATATTGACTGCGCCGGTGACCGGCACGGGGGTCGAGAAGGCCTGATAGTCGGCGTGGGCTGTGGCGGCTTCGTCGTGCCAGGTCCGGCCCGGATCGATCGCGGACAGGGCGTGGGCGGCCAGCGAATTGTCCGCCGTGGCGCTCATCAGCGGGGTCCAGACGCGGCCGAGCTCCTCCGCGCCCGGATGGATGTGGATCAGGGTTTGCGCCGTGTGCGCCCGGTCGAACAGGGTGTAACC
>JALYPS010000441.1 GCA_030856285.1 Pseudomonadota bacterium | reverse complement strand
CTGCCTCTCCATCGGAGAGAGGCCGCCGGCAGCGCCGATCGTTTGGGCTGACAACACCCGCGTCAGCGATCGCAGCGATCAGCGTTGAAGGATCGCGAGCGGATTGGCGCGAAGGACCGCTATGGGTCGGAAGCCGACCGTCGCCTGAGCGACGGCCGCATCGTCAAATCTGCGCGCCCGCAGGTTTGTTTTGATCCGGTCCGACGTCTCTCCGTTTTCGTGCGATGCGCCACACAAAGAAGATAATGCCGCAGACAAGGAATAGCGTGCAGAAGATACTTCCCTCCGGGCCATCCGCGCCACCGGTCAGAAAGTCCGTTCCGACCGGGGCCAGCGAGACGATGAGCGCGGGCACGCCCGCGTCGAGGCCGGTGACCGGCACGTCAAAGCCGGTGGCTATTATCCAGTTCCATCCAGCGTGCCATCCCATCACGCCCCAGATGTTCTTGGAGTAGATCGACCACGCGCTCGCGAAGAGAGCAAAAAGCAGAGTATTGCCCATGACGAGCCAGGGCTGTCCCCGGGAGAAATGCATCAGCGTAAAGGTAAGCGATGATATCAGTACGGCAAAGATGAGGTTCGTGCGGCGTGTAATGACCGAGGTGAGCCATCCACGGAAAATGATCTCTTCGATGCTGGATTGAACGAGGAAGCCTACAAAGAGGCTAGCGATCGCGATGAGCGCGCTAGAGGACTGAACGGCCGGAAACAGTGCGCCAGGTTCGTAGGCGCCAGCCAACCAGATACAAGCGACCACTGCCGCCGGCATGACAACACCAACAATCAGGCCGCCAGACAATCCGGCCGCCGCACCCGCTCTGGTAAGGCCGATTGTGCCGGCGTTCCGCCGCTCGACGAATGCTATCCACGCTGCAACGGCGAGCATCCAGGTGATGAAGGACACAAACAGCATCGCTATGAGGCCTTGGGTGCCGACGAATTCACCCTGTGCATCCCGAAAGCCGAACCGCTCAAGAAAAAGTGCGGACGGAATCTCGGTGGCGATCGCGAGGACGATGCATATGACGGGAGCGAGAAGTGACCATGGAAGCCAGCCGCGCGCCGGTGAGGTGCTGTAAATGGTTTTGAGGTTCATCCCCGAAGACTGAAGCGGGTCGCCGGCCAGTTATAGAACGATCGTGTGCGTTCAGACGAACTGACGCGGGGCGGCGGTTTCGGGGTCGCCGCTGTTGGGCGTGCCCGAAGGCTCGATGAGCAAAAGCTCCACTTCGCGTCTCGCGTGCGGGCGGTGTTCCTCGCCCCTTGGCACGACGAAGAGGTCTCCGGGGCCAAGCGTGACGCTGCGGTCGCGCAGCTCTATTTCAAGTTCACCCTGCAGAACGAAGAAAAGTTCGTCCGTGTCAGCGTGCCTGTGCCAGGTGTACTGGCCCAGGAGTTTGACGATCATGATGTCGTAGTCGTTGAGCGTCGCGACCGTTCGCGGCGCCCAATGGTCCGAGAACATGGCGAGTTTCTGCGTGAGGCTGATCTTGTTCTTCATCTTATGGAGACTGAGGGCGCGCCTCATCCAGGTCTAGAACGATTGAGCCGTTGCCATTGCGCCGGCGTCAGGCCGTAGGCGCTCCGAAAGTGTCGCGTCAGGTGGCTCTGGTCAGAGAATCCGCTGGCGGCGGCGATTTCTGCAAGCGGGGTTCTGCCGTTCATCATGGCTCGCGCTGTGTCGAGGCGGCGGAAGATCAGATAGCGATATGGACTGACGCCCAGCAGCGCCCGGAATCCGCGCGAGAGCTGCCAACGATCCTGCCCGCTGACGCGTTCGAGATCATCAAGTCGGACATTGCTGTCCGGGTGGGCGTCAATGAACGCGCGCGCCAGCGCCACCGCCTGGAGGTCGACGCGCCGGTTGTACTTCTGTTCAGTCCCAAGCTCTGACAGTGCCTCCGCGAGGTCGAGCATGGCCTGATCATACTCCAGGCCACCGAGGGCCTGGTTGAGATCACCAATAAGGGCCGTGGCAGCCGCGTGAAGCCGCGCGTCGTCAGATACGCCCTCGGCAAGGAAAGGAAGAGCGCGTCCGCCGAGAGCCTCCTGAAGCGCGGATGGTGCGACACTGGCGCTCCGGTACTGGAAGTGTCGCCCGTCCCCGGCGTGACCGTCATGAAGCTCATCCGGATGGAGAACGACGATCTGACCGGGCACCGAATGACGCCGCGATCCGCGGTAGGAGAAGCTCTGCACCCCCGCGACGGTTATGGCGATGGCGTAGGTGTCGTGCCGGTGCGGACCGTAGGCTGCCCCGTCGAGGCACGCTTCAAAACGTTCGAAATCGCCCGGCGCCCGGACAATCCAGCCAGTCTCGTCACACGACATGCCGCTCTAACCCTCCTGCAGACGTTAATCGATGGGTGTGCGAGAGGATCATAAGGCAAAATGGATCGTCCCGCAGCGGCTCTCGCGGTCCGATGGCATATCGGGCGAGGCCTCCAACAATTCTCTCGTCAGCGCGAAACGCGCCGCGTCGGCGGAGCGAAGGGACTCTCCGCCTCAACAAGGCCACGACTCCGCCGCGCCCGGCGGGAGGCGGGCGTCTTCGCGCCAGGCGTCGCGGTTCGCCAGCAGGGTCACCTCATCCAGATACGACAGGGGGTGCAGCCACCCCGTTTCGCTCCAGAAGGCCGCGGTCCAGCCGTGCCGGACCGCCCAGGCCCGGTCCCGGGCGGCCGTCTCGGGCGTCAGGTTCTCAGCCCGCCACTCCAGCACGAACCCGAGGTGCCAGACCGGAACCTGCTCCAGCGGCCCGCCTTGCATCGCCCCGGCCAGTTTGGCCGCAAGCAACCGCGTCTCCTCAAGCTGGTATTCGAACTCGGCCTGCTTGCGCCGCGCGTAGCGGTCCCAACCCTCCGCCGGCTCCGGATCCGGATCGGCCGTCTCGCGCCGTTTCCATCCTTCCGACGCCCGACGCCGCCACAGGTTGGCCAGCCCGACGTCATACCGCTGCGCCAGCGAGGCCGCGGTCTCTCCCGCCTCCCATGCCCGGCGGACCGCTCGCCAGGTGTCTTCCGACCGGAGTTTTCGGGCGTGTCCCTCGTACATGGACTGAGGGTCGGGCGCCGGTGCGTCAGAATTGGTCGTGCTTCCGCCGTCCTTCTCCGAATGCGAAGAGGCCCGGCGCTAGACCGGCGGCTGCGGCGGGGCGGTGATGACCTCGACGTTGTCATTCAGCAGATAGGCCAGTTCCTCGAGGGCCAGGCGGCGTTCGGGGGGGGTGGCGGCGGCCTCGACGGCGGCGATCTTGACCGGAATGTCCTCGGAGATGCCGCGCAGGATGCATTTCAGGTCGCCGTCCGTGCCGCGATCCTTGAGGATCACATGGCCCTGCATGTCGAGGGCGGCCAGTTCGACGGCCTGGTTGCGGAAGCCGGCGAAGGCGGGACCGGCGGCGAAATCGGACTGATCAACCACGCCGGCGTCGATCCAGCCCTGAACCACGCCCTTCAGGGCGCCGGAACGGGCGATGATGTCGGCGAACAACGGCTCGCCCGCGACCGACACCGGGGCGTCCGCGACCGGCGGCGGTAGGGCCGCAGCGAGCGCCACATTCGGGTCGGAGAGCAGAAGGGAGACGGCCAGGGCGACGCCGCAGGACATGGCTAACCTCATATAGTTGGCCGAATCGCGGATTCGGCGTTGAACCGGCTTACTCCCGACCCGTAAACGAGGGTTTACCTTTCCGAATTTCGAGCTCGCCCGATGACCGCCCGCACCCAGGCCCTCGACATGCTCCGTGGCGTCGCCCGCAAGGACGCCAACGGACGCATCATCCACCAATTCGCGACCGATCCCGGCAGGCTCGACCGCATGGGGGTGGACGCCGCGGGCCTGTATCTGGATCTGTCGAAACAGGCGTGGAGCGCCGAAGGGTTCGAGGCCGCGCTGGACCTGGCCCGGACCTGCGACGTGGAAGGGCGGCGCAACGCCCTGTTCGGCGGCGAGGCTGTCAACAACACCGAGGGCCGGGCCGTGCTGCATCCGGCGCTGCGGGCCGCCGACGACGCGGACTTCCGCGCGTTGGGCCAACCCGTGTCCGCCGAGGTGGCCGAAGCCCGCAAGGCCATGGCCGCGTTCGCCACGGACATCGGCTCGGGCGCCGAGACCGGCGGGACCAAGCAGCCGTTCACGGCCATCGTCCACATCGGCATCGGCGGCTCCGATCTGGGACCGCGCCTGTTGTGGGAAGCCCTGCGGCCGCTGGAGCCGGTCATCGACCTGAGGTTCGTGGCCAACATCGACCCGCGTGACATGGGCGAGGCCCTGGCCGGGCTGGATCCCGAGACCACCCTGGTCGTGGTGGTGTCCAAGACCTTCACGACGCAGGAAACCCTGGCCAACGCCGAACTGGCCAAGGCCTGGCTGGCCGAGAGCCTGTCGCCGCGGCGGATGGTTCATCATCTGATCGGCGTGACGGCGGCGCCCGACAAGGCCGAGGCCTGGGGCTGCGGCCGGACCTTCGGGTTCCGCGACTGGGTCGGGGGGCGTTATTCGCTGTGGTCGGCGGTCAGCTTGTCAGTGGCGGTCGCGCTGGGTTGGGATGTGTTCGAGCGGGTGTTGAACGGCGCCCGCGCGATGGATGAGCATTTCCTCGCCGCCGATCTGGAGCGGAACGCCCCGGTGTTGCTGGCCCTCGCCCAGATCTACAATGTCGAGGGCCGCGGGCGGCATGCGCGGACTGTCGCCCCCTACGCCCACGGTCTGCGCCGCCTGCCGGCCTTCCTGCAGCAGCTGGAGATGGAGTCGAACGGCAAGCGCGTGAAGCGCGACGGTTCGCCCGTCGACACCGCCACCAGCCCCGTCGTCTTCGGCGAGCCCGGCACCAACGGCCAGCACGCCTTCTTCCAGCAAATCCATCAAGGACCGCAGGTGGCGCCGGCGGAGTTCATCGTCGTGGGCCATACCTCCGGCGAGGCCATGGATGCGCGCGAGGGCGACGCCCCCCTGTGGTCCAACGACCTGGCC
>JALYPS010000426.1 GCA_030856285.1 Pseudomonadota bacterium | reverse complement strand
CCATCCAGGCCTCTTCCGCGCCCGGGCACAGGGCCCGGCTCAGGCCCCGTCCGCCGCCCTCCGGCGTGATCGTATAGACGGAGGCTTCCCGCGAGCCGGCGGGCAGGGCCCGGCGCACGGCGTCGGGACCGCCGCGCCGGATGTCGGCCGAGCCGCGGTTGGAGGTCGAGATGATGCGTCTGACGCTGATCGCGCCGAACAGGCCGCGGTCGGCTTCCAGCGTGATGCCGCGCGTCATCGCCTGGGTGACCCGGTCCGAGGCGTCGTAAGCGAGATAGCGCGTCTCGGCCGAGGCCGGACCGGCGACGGCGGAGAAGACGAGCAGGGAGATCAGGAAAGGACGCATGATGCTTGATCCTCGACGGATAAGGCGAAACGGCGGCGCGACGTCTCCCTCCCCTTCATGGGGAGGGACGGCGAGGCGAAGCCGAGCCCGGGTGGGGAACGTCAGTCCCGCACCGGCGGCGCCCGGCTTCGAAATTCCCCACCCGGTCGCTGCGCGACCTCGCAGGCCGGTCGTATACGACCGGCCAAGCACCCCACGAGGGGGAGGGAGAACGGATCGACCTAATCCAGCGTGCGCTTGATCTCTTCGACGGTGAAGCACTCGATGTAGTCGCCGGCCTTGATGTCTTGGAAGCCCTGGAAATGCATGCCGCACTCTTGGCCCGACGGAACCTCGTTGACCTCGTCCTTGAAGCGCTTGAGCGTGGTGAGGGTGCCCAGTTCCAGAACCACGACATCGTCGCGGATGATCCGGACCTTCGCGCCCTTGCGGACCACGCCTTCGGACACCCGGCAACCGGCAATCTTGCCGGTCTTGGAGATGTCGAACACCTGCAGCACCGCTGCATTGCCGAGGAAGGTTTCCCGTTGCAGCGGGGCCAGCATGCCCGAGAGCACGCCCTTCATGTCGTCGAGCAGGTCGTAGATGATCGCGTAGTAGCGGATCTCGACGCCTTCGCGCTCGGCGAGGTCGCGGGCCTGTTTCGAGGCGCGGACGTTGAAGCCGAGGATCGGCGCGCCGGCCGACTTGGCCAGCTGAACGTCGCTCTCGGTGATGCCGCCGGCGCCCGAATAGACGGTGCGCGCGCGGACCTCCTCGTTGCCCATCTTCTCGAGCGAGCCGACAATAGCCTCGGCCGAACCCTGGACGTCGGCCTTGATGAGGACCGGCAGTTCCGAGACCTTCTTGGACTGCAGCTTGGACATCATGTCGACCAGCGAGACCTGGTTGATGCCGCCGGTGGCCTTCTCGCGCTTCACGCGGTCGCGGTATTCGGTCAGCTCGCGAGCGCGGGCTTCAGTTTCCACGACGGCGAGCGGTTCGCCGGGGCTGGGCGCCTCGTTCAGACCGAGGATCTCGACCGGAACCGACGGACCGGCCTCGGTCAGCTGTTCGTTGCGCTCGTTGAGCAGGGCGCGAACCTTGCCCCAGGCTGAACCGGCCACGACGATGTCGCCGCGGCGCAGGGTGCCGCGCTTGACCAGAACGGTGGCGACGGGACCGCGGCCCTTGTCGAGCTTGGCCTCGATGACCACGCCTTCCGAGGAGCGTTCCGGATCGGCCTTGAGGTCCATCATTTCGGCCTGCACCAGGATGGCGTCGATCAGACCGGTCAGGTTGGTTCGTTCCTTGGCCGAGACCTCGATGATCTGGGTGTCGCCGCCCAGGCTCTCGGCAATGACTTCATACTGCAGGAGCTCGTTGACGACCTTGAGCGGATTGGCGTCCGGCTTGTCGACCTTGTTCACCGCCACGATGATCGGGGCGCCGGCCGCCTTGGCGTGCTGGATGGCCTCGATGGTCTGGGGCATGACGCCGTCGTCGGCGGCCACGACCAGAACCACGATGTCGGTCACATTGGCTCCGCGCGCCCGCATCGCCGAGAAGGCGGCGTGGCCGGGCGTGTCCAGGAAGGTGACGCGGTCGTCGTTGGGCAGGCGAACCTGATAGGCGCCGATGTGCTGGGTGATGCCGCCGGCCTCGCCCGAAGCGACGTCGGTGGTGCGCAGGGCGTCCAGAAGCGAGGTCTTGCCGTGATCGACGTGGCCCATGATGGCCACGACCGGCGCGCGGGGCGTGACCGCCTCGTCGTCGATCGCGTCGGACAGGAAGCCGGCCTCGACGTCGGATTCCGACACGCGGCGAACGGTCATGCCGAACTCGTCGGCCACCAGCTCAGCGGTATCGGTGTCGATGACGTCGTTGATCTTCATCATCAGGCCCTGCTTCATCAGGAATTTGATGATGTCGACGCCGCGCACGGCCATCCGGTTGGACAGCTCCTGCACAGTGATGACGTCAGGGATGACAACCTCGCGCGGACGGTTCGGCGCATCGGTGGAGCCGCCCTTGCGCTTTTCCTTCTCGCGTTCGCGGGCCCGGCGCACCGAGGCCAGCGAGCGCATCCGCTCGGCGGTGTCGCCGTCGCCGGCGACCGACTGGATGGTCAGGCGGCCTTCGCGGCGCTTGGGCTCGCCGCGGGTGCGGCTGACGGCCTTGCCGGCGTCCGAGAAACGCTTGTCGCGATCATCCTCGGGCTTCAGCGGGCGGGCGAAACCGCCGCCGGGCGCGCGGCTCGGACGGGCCACCTCGGCCTGGGCCGGGGGGGCGTTGGGGGTCGGA
>JALYPS010000405.1 GCA_030856285.1 Pseudomonadota bacterium | reverse complement strand
CGTCACGGTTGTCGCTCTCTGACCACCGCGCGGCGTCGGCCATCCAGCTGAGGTCTGCGCCCGCGCTGAAGGTCCCGCCCGCGCCGCGGATGAAGACCACGCGGACGTTGTCCGCGCCCTGCAGGGTCTCGAACGCCTCGTAAAGGGCGGCGATGGTGGGGGCGTCGAAGGCGTTGCGTTTGTCCGGCCGGTTGATGGTGACGAAGACCACGCCGTCGGCGGTGGAGTCGATCCGGACGAGGTCGTCATTGGCGTCCGGCGCGGGGTCGGTCAGCAGGGGGTGGGCGATGGCGTTCATCTCGGCCGCCTCGGCCGGGGTAATGTCGAGGGCGTTCAGGTCGGCTTCGGTGGGCTGGCTCATGGTCGGTCCTTCGCGGCTGCCCGTCTGTAACGCATCAACAGGCAAATGGCAGTGCGGCGGGTTGAGCGACCGAAGGTATCTTGACGGCGCGGCGCGGCTCGTCTTGATGATCGCAAGGTTAACAAGAGCCGTCCACGGACGAGATCACCGCATGGCGCAGGCATCCGCACCCCGCAGTCCGAAGCCGGCCAAGCTGACGGCGGCCAAGGTCAGGCTGGCCGCGGAAATCCGCGAACAGCTCAGGGCCCAGGGCGGGGCGGCGCATCGCGATGTGGTCATCAGCCGGATTCTGCAGCGCAGGGGCGTCCACGGCCCGGCCGCCGAACGCACCCGCCGAGCCCTGCTGTCGGCCTTCGAACTGCACGCCCACCCCGAGCTCGGCAGCGAAGCCCCGCACCTGTTCGACCTTCCGTTCGGGCCGGATTCCTACCGCTGGGCGCTGGACGAGCGGGTGCGGCGGGCCTTACCCTTCTGAATGCAGACCAGCTCAAACGACCGCCTCCGCCGGATGAGCGTGGCCGGTGTCCACGTCCACTACGTCGCCAAGGCGGAACGGAAGGGCCGGACGCGGGCAGATGTGGATGAGGTTATCCGCTGGCTGACGGGCTATTCGCAGGACCAACTGGAGGCCCTGCTAGCGGCGAAGACCGACTTCGAGACCTTCTTCGCCGATGCCCCGTCCATGAACCCGAACCGCTTCCTGATCACCGGCATGATTTGCGGCTACCGGGTCGAGGAAATCGAGGACCCCTTCATGCGCGAGATCCGCCACCTCGACAAACTGGTCGATGAGGTGGCGAACGGGAAGGCGATGGAGAAGGTGCTGCGGACGCCGTGATCATCCCTTGTCTTGTCATCCCGGAAAGCGCGCAGCGCTTATCCGGGACGCAGTGCAGTGCTCTCAGACAGGCTCCCGGAAATCGCCTTCGATTGTCCGGGAGACGGGTGGCTGTCGCGCTGACCTGGCCCGTGGCCCGGATAGCTGCTGGCGCAGCTCCCGGGCCGATTTCCGTCCTCGCCGAGCCGTCCCGGGTCGCCGCTTTGCGGCGTCCGGGATGACAAGGCTCCCTACATTCTGAACACGCCGAAGGTCGTCTCCGGGATCGGGGCGTTCAGGCTCGCAGAGATCGCCAGCCCCAGCACGTCGCGGGTCTGGACCGGGTCGATGACGCCGTCGTCCCAGAGGCGGGCGGTGGCGTGGTACGGATTGCCCTCGTCCTCGTATTTCTGACGGATCGGGGCCTTGAAGGCCTCGGTCTGTTCCGGGCTCCAGCTGTCGGCGTCGCGGTGGACGGTGGCCAGCACGGCGGCGGCCTGTTCGCCGCCCATGACGCTGATCCGGCTGTTGGGCCAGGTGAACAGAAAGCGCGGGGCGAAGGCCCGGCCGCACATGCCGTAGTTGCCGGCGCCGAAGCTGCCGCCGATCAGGACGGTGAATTTGGGCACCTCGGCGGAGGAGACGGCGGTGACCAGTTTGGCGCCATTCTTGGCGATGCCCTCGGCCTCGTATTTGCCGCCGACCATGAAGCCCGAGATGTTCTGCAGGAACACCAAGGGGATCTTCCGCTTGCAGGCCAGTTCGATGAAATGAGCGCCCTTGAGCGCGCTTTCCGAGAAAAGCACCCCGTTGTTGGCGAGGATGGCGACCGGATAGCCCCAGATGCGGGCGAAGCCGCAGACGAGGGTCGTGCCGAACAGGGCCTTGAACTCATCGAACTCGGAGCCGTCGACCAGACGGGCGATGACCTCGCGCACGTCGTAGGGGGCGCGGACGTCGTCGGGGATCAGGCCGTACAGCTCCTCGGCGTCATAGGCGGGGGCGCGGGGCTCGCGGACATCCATCTCGACCGACTTCACCGTGTTCAGGCTGTCGACGATGGTGCGGACGATCTCCAGCGCATGCTCGTCGTTCTCGGCGACATAGTCGACCACGCCGGACCTGCGGCCGTGGGTCTCCGAGCCGCCCAGTTCCTCCGCCGAGATGACCTCGCCGGTGGCGGCCTTCACTAGCGGCGGGCCGGCGAGGAAGATGGTGCCC
>JALYPS010000403.1 GCA_030856285.1 Pseudomonadota bacterium | reverse complement strand
GGGTGAAACCCGCCTGTTCGAGGGCGTAGATGGCGGCAGTGGGCGCGATCTGGCGCATGACCGGCAGGGCGCCGGCACAGGCCTCGGCGCCCACGGCGGGGCCGGGTCCCTGCCCGCTCCGCTCGTCGCCGAGGTCGCCGAAGCCCGGAACCTCAGCCAGGTCGGTGCTGACATTTTCGACGGGACCGGCGGACAGGCGGGCCTTTTGCCAGATGAAGCCGCCGAGAGTCGCTCCGGCGACCAGCACGGCGGCGAGCGCGAGCAAACCCGATTTGCGGAAATTGCCGAACGACAGGACCAGGGCGCCGACAGCCGCCGCCGCACTGACAAAGGCAAGGAACCAGCCGACCCGCATGGTCAGCAGATCATAGCCGATCTCGACCGGCCAGGCCCCGACCCGGGTCCCCAGGGCGGCGACCAGCACCAGAACCGGCGCAGCGACGGCCAGGACGGCCAGCGCCTGCACCCGCCCCGCGCCGGGTGTGCGGCCTGCCATCGTCTCAGGCCCCTGCTGTCGGCAGGCGGTAGTCTTTCAGCCGCTCGCGCAGCAGCTTCTTGTCGATCTTGCCCGTGGCGCCCAGGGGGATGTCGTCCACGAAGACGACGTCGTCCGGCATCCACCATTTGGCGATCTTGCCCTGCAGGAAGTCGAGGTGCTCCTGCTTGTTTTCGGACTCACCCGGCTTCAGCTTGACGATCAGGACGGGACGCTCGTCCCATTTCGGATGGGCTGCGCCGATCACGGCGGCCAATTCGACCTTCGCGTGGCCGACGGCGATGTTCTCGATCTCGATCGAGCTGATCCACTCGCCACCCGACTTGATCACGTCCTTGGCGCGGTCGGTGATCTGCATGAAGCCCTGCTCGTCGATGGTCGAGACGTCGCCGGTGTCGAAGAAGCCTTCGTGGTCGAGGATGTCGCCGCCCTCGCCCTTGAAATAGGCGCCTGAAATGGTCGGGCCCTTGATCATCAGGCGGCCGTAGGTGTGCCCGTCGTGCGGCATCTCCTGACCGGCGTAGTTCTTGAGCTTGAGTTCGACGCCCAGCGGCGGCGTACCCTGTTTGACGCGCCACTTCATCTGCTCGTCGTAAGGCAGGGCTTTCAGTTCCGGTGGCAGGTTGGACAGGGTGCCGATGGGCGAGGTCTCGGTCATGCCCCAGCCCTGCAGCACCTCGACGCCGAACTCCTCCTGGAAAGCACGGATCAGGCTTTCGGGGACGGCCGAGCCGCCGATCAGCACCTTCTTGACCGTGGGAATCTTGAGATTGTTCTCGCGCAGGTGGGTCAGCAGGCCCTGCCAGACCGTGGGCACCGCGGCCGAGAAGGTGACGCCCTCGCTCTCGATCAGCTCATAGATGGCCTCGCCGTCCATCCGCGCGCCCGGCATGACCAGGGTCGCGCCGGACGCGGGTCCCGCGAAGGCGATGCCCCAGGCGTTGGCGTGGAACATGGGCACCACCGGCAGGATGACCTCGCTCGGCGACGGACCCAGTACGGTCGCCTGCATACCCAGCAGTGTATGGATGAAGTTCGAGCGGTGTGAATACAGCACCCCCTTCGGATTGCCGGTCGTGCCCGAGGTGTAGCAGAGGCCGCAGGCCGTCAGCTCGTCGAACCCGCCCCAGGCGACGTCTTCGGACGCGGAGCCCAGCAGGGCTTCGTAGCATTCCGCGCCCGGCAGCTTCGTCGCCGGCATGGTCAGTTCGTCGGTCATGACGATGACCCGCTGAACGCTCGGGCAGTGAGGCAGGATGGCTTCGAGCAGCGGAATGAAGGTCAGGTCGACGAAGATGATGCGGTCTTCGGCGTGGTTGATGATGTAGATTAGCTGTTCCGGGAACAGCCGCGGATTCAGGGTGTGGCAGACGGCGCCCATGCCCATGATGCCGTACCAGGCCTCCATGTGGCGGCTGGTGTTCCAGGCCAGGGTGGCGATCCGGTCGCCGACCTTGATGTCCCAGCCCTTCAGCACGCTGGTCACCCGTTTGGCCCGGGCATGGATCTCGGCATAGGTCGTGCGGACGATCGGTCCCTCGACGGACCGGGTCACCACCTCGCGGTGGCCATGCCAGTTCTTCGAGTGGTCCAGGATCTTGTCGACCGTCAGCGGCCAGTCCTGCATCAATCCGAGCATCACGATCCCTCAAGGCTGCACCTGCTTTTCGAGGCGCTTGAACGCCACGCTATCGGCGTGATCGGTGATAAGCAACGTGACGTCAGGTCACCCCGACGTTAGACGGGCCTGGCGAAATGTCGTCACCGGTCCTGGAAGCGGTTCATGCCCATCCTTATCGCCATCACCGGCGGCTCCGGTTCCGGCAAGAGCACGCTCGCCGAGGCCCTGGTTTCGGCCCTGCCCGACGGGGCGGCGGTGCTGCTGCGCGAGGACTCCTACTATCGCGACGCGGCCGGCCTGCCCGACTTCGATCCCGCCACATTCGACTTCGACGATGTGACGGCGCGCGACCACGAGCTGATGATCCGCGATCTCGCCGCCCTGAAGGCCGGCCGGGACATCGTGGCTCCGCTCTATTCCTTCATCCACCATGGCCGGGAGCCGGGAGGCGAGCCGGTGCGGGCCGGCGAGGTGGTCGTTGTCGAGGGCACCCATGTGCTCTGCACGCCCGGCCTTGTCGCCCTCTTCGACATCCGGGTGTTTGTCGACACCCCGGCCGACATCCGCTTCATCCGCCGTCTGCTGCGCGACCAGACCGAGCGGGGTCGCACGGCGGATTCGGTGATCGCCCAGTATCTGGCGACCGTGCGTCCGGGGCATGAGCGGCTGACCGAACCCTCGCGGGTGAACGCAGACTTCATCGTCGCCGACGCGACCGCCGCGGTGCGGCTGGAAGACCCCCAGGCCGTGGTCCGGCTGGCCGCACCGGTGCTGGCTCATCCGCTGCTGGCGCCGCTGGTCGGCGGCTAACGCGGAGAACATCGTTCGACCACCTCTTGACCCGCCGTATGCTCAGGCGTCACCTTGCAAGCTCCAGCGAGTGATGAATTCCATGCACGGCCTCCGCGGCGGTTCCTCAACCCCCCCCGATCCCAAACAACAGGCTATCCTCCGGTACGCTCGCAAGGCCTTCGTCAGCGATGGATACGCCGCGACCAAGATCGAGCCGATCGCGCGGGAAGCCGGGGTTTCGACCGCGACCCTCTATGCGCTGTTCGACGGCAAGGCCCAGTTGTTCTCAGCGGTCATCGACGACGCGGCCGAGGATTTCGCCAGACAGATGGCCGGCGTCGGCGCCATCGAGGGCGACGCCCGTCAGCAGTTGGTGAGTTTCGCCGAAGCCTATGCCGACTTCATGAGCGATCCCTTCGTCCGGGCAGTCTTTCGGCTGGTGATGGCCGAAAGGCCGCGATTCCAGGCTGTGGCGCGACGGTTTTTCGAAAACGGTCAGGCGGCTTTCGGCGCCACCCTTATCGGCATCCTGAGGGCGCAGTCCGAAGCCGGCGCCCTGCGGCCGATCGACCGGCCATCGTGGGCGGCGGGGCATCTGATGGGGATGATCGAACACCCGGTCTTCTTCGTGCCCCTCCTCACCGGGGACGAGATCAAGGTCCGGCGCACGAACGCCGAAATCGTCGAAGACGCCGTCGACACCTTCCTGGCCCGCTACCGGGCCTGAAGCCTCAGGGCCACAGGCGGGTCTTCGTCCAGTCCGCGCCCGTGCGGCCGAAACGGAGCCGGTCGTGCAGACGGAACGGCCGATCGCGCCAGAATTCGATGCTGTCGGGAACGACGCGCCAGCCGGTCCAGCGCTCGGGCCGCGGCACCTCCCCGCCTTCGAACCGGGCGGCCTCACGCGCCACCGCGGCTTCCAGCGCCGCGCGGCTGTCCAGCGGTCGGGACTGGTCCGAGGCCCAGGCGCCGATCCGGCTCTCGCGGGCCCGGCTGGCGAAATAGGCGTCAGCTTCCGCCGCCGTGACCGGTTCGACGGCACCGCACACCCGCACCTGACGCCGCAGCGACTTCCAGTGGAACAACAGGGCCGCGCGGGGATGGGCGTCCAGGGCCAGACCCTTGGCGCTCTCGCGGTTGGAATAGAAGGTGAAGCCGCGCGCATCGACGTCCTTCAACAGCACCATCCGGCTGTCCGGCGCGCCGTCGGCGTCCACCGTCGAAAGGGCCATGGCGTTGGGGTCGTTCGGCTCGGTCCTTGTCGCGTCCTGCAGCCAGGCGACGAACAGGCCAATCGGCTCGCCGCGGTCGAAGATGGTTTCGTCGCCGTTGGCGGCCAGAGCGGCGGCGTAC
>JALYPS010000398.1 GCA_030856285.1 Pseudomonadota bacterium | reverse complement strand
GGGTGAAATAGTCCCGATCGTGCGCTGTCGCCAACGCGGGGCCGAACATGACGGACGTCGCCGCTCACGGCGTCACCTTGGCGCTTACGGGCGGCAGAACCCAGCGGTCGATGTCGTCAAAGCCGTCGCTGGTCTCCGCCGTCCAGAAGGAAGCCGGCACTTCGTCCCAGGCGCTGCCCCAGGCGAGGCCGAACGCGATCGGAATCCAGACCAGGGCGAAGAAGGCCACCACGTGAAGCGTACCCCGCCAAGCCGCCCCCCAGACCGACACCGCGTAATAGCGTCTGGCCGCCAGGGTGAAATAGGTCAGATACGGAATCGCCAGCAGCCAGAAACTCAGCCGGAGGCCGAACAGATTGAGGGTCGAAAACAACACCAGCAGGATGAAGATCAGGCAGTGAGCCCAGAGGGCGAAGACGAAATGCTCGACCAGCATCCGGCCCCGGGCCCTGAACAGCGGCCAGAGCATCAGGCCGTAGATCGGCATGAGCAGCCACAACAGGCGTGGCAGCCAGGTTTCAAGGGTGGCGTTCAGGTCGGTCCAGGCGGTCTGGTACTGGATGAAGTCGTCGATGGCGCGCGACTGGACCGCGTCGGCGCCCGGCCTGACCGACTGCAACGCGGCGATCGTTTCCCCAGCCACGGCCCCGTCCGCACGGGGGAACAGGTAGACGTCCCTCAGAGACCCCCCGAACAACTGGACGCCGTTCGGGACAAGTTGGGCTGTGATCGGCGCTTCGCCCGTGCGCACCGGAAGGAACTGGTAGATGGCCACGTCGCTCCAGATCAGGAACACGAAGAAGGCGGCCGAGACGATCAGAAACAGCTTGAACGGCGTCGTATACAGGCTCCGCCCATCGCGGAAGGCGACCAGCAGATCGCCTGGCCGGCGCAGCATGGCGTCGGCTGTCCGGAAGGTGCGCCCCTCGAGATTGAAGCTTTCGGCGAGGATGTTCCGGAACAGGTCCTTCATCGGCAGTTTGACGGACCGGCTGTCCCGGCCGCAGGCGTGGCAGAAGCGGCCGGCCAGGGTCGCGCCACAGTCCGAGCAGGCGCCTTCGCCTGCGCCCGACGGGTCTGCCGTTGTCTCCGTCACGCCCGCCTCGCGATGAGGCCGAGTTCCGGATCGGGCTTCGGGGCCATGTCAGATCAGCTTTTCGATATCGGCCTTGATGGCCTCGGGTTCGACCTGGGGAGCATAGCGGGCGACCACCCGCCCCTCGCGGTCGGTGAGGAATTTGGTGAAGTTCCACTTGATATCGCGGCTGCCGAGGAAGCCCTTTTTCTGGCTGGTCAGCCAGGCGTAGAGCGGGTGGCGGTCGGGGCCGTTGACCTCGACCTTGTCGAACATCGGAAAGCCGACGCCATAGGCCGTCGAGCAGAAGCTGGCGATCTCGGCGGCCTTGCCGGACTCCTGGGCGCCGAACTGGTTGCAGGGGAAACCCAGCACCTGGAACGGTTTGTCCGTATACTGACGATGCAGCGCCTCAAGTCCCGCATACTGGCCGGTGAAGCCGCATTTCGAGGCCGTATTGACGATCAGCAGCGCCTGACCGCGATACTGTTCCAGCGCCGTCTCGGCGCCGTCGATGGCCGTGGCGCTGAAATCATAGACCGAGGTCACACTGCGTCTCCGATCAGGCCAGCATCGTCACGGGATCTTCGATCATCGCCTTGAAGACCTGCAGGAATTTGGCGCCGATCGCGCCGTCCACCACCCGGTGGTCGCAGGTCAAGGTGACTGTCATCACCGTGGCGACCGCCAGCTGGCCGTTGACCACGACGGGTCGTGGTTCACCGGCACCGACGCTCATGATGGCGCCCTGCGGTTCGTTGATGATCGAGGCGAACGACTTGATCCCGAACATGCCGAGATTGGACACCGAGAAGGTGCCGCCCTGGAACTCGTCGGGCTTCAGCTTGCGGTCGCGGGCGCGCTTGGCGAGATCCTTCGACTCCGCCGCGATCTGCGACAGGGTCTTGGTCTCGGCCTTGCGGATGATCGGGGTGATCAGGCCGCCATCGATCGCCACCGCCATCGCCACGTCGGCGTGGTGGTGCATGGCGATGCCCTCGGGCGAATAGCTGGCGTTGGCCTCTGGCACGGCCTTCAGGGCCATGGCGCTGGCCTTGATCACGAAGTCATTGACCGAAACCTTGACCCCGTCCTTCTCGAGCAGGGCGTTGACCTTGACCCGCGCGGCCAGCAGGCCGTCGATGCGGCAGTCGATGGTCAGCGGGAAATGCGGCACGTCGCGGAAGCTGTCGGTCAGGCGCCGGGCGATGGCCTTGCGCATGCCGTCCAGCGGGACGAGGTCATAGCTGCCGTCCGCAATGCCCATCTGGGCCAGCGACTGGACCTTGCGGGCTTCGGACGTAGCCGTCGGAGCCGCAGCGGCGGCCGGTTTGGCGGCGCCGGCCGGGGCGCCTTCGAGGTCGCGTTTGACGATACGGCCGTGCGGGCCGGTGCCCTTGACCGCGGACAGGTCAATCCCGCCCTGGACCGCCAGACGGCGCGCCAGTGGTGAGGCGAAGACGCGGGCCCCGTCGGCTTTCGCGGTCGGGGCTGCTTTGCCCCCCTCCCCCGC
>JALYPS010000366.1 GCA_030856285.1 Pseudomonadota bacterium | reverse complement strand
CTTGTAGGGCGTGCCGGCCCGGCGCGCGGTCTCGATCTCGTCGGCCACCAGCCGGGCCTCGGCCTCGCCGTCCCAGACCCCGCGCACCTTCACCTTGTCGCCGCTCAAATCCTCGGTCCACAGCGTCTTGCCCAGCCGGTCGCGATTGGCCGCGATCAGTCCGGAGGCCGCGCCCAGAATATGCTGCGTCGACCGGTAGTTGCGCTCCAGTCTTACGACCTTGGCGCCGGGGAAGTCGCGTTCGAAGCGCAGGATGTTGTCCACCTCGGCCCCGCGCCACCCATAGATCGACTGGTCGTCGTCGCCGACGCAGCAGACATTGCCGGTCGAGGACGTCAGCAGTCGCAGCCAGAGGTACTGGGCGACGTTGGTATCCTGATATTCGTCGACCAGGATGTATCGGAAGCGACGCCGGTATTCCTCCGCGATATCCGCATGTTTCGACAGGATCGTCAGATTGTGCAGCAACAGATCGCCGAAATCGCAGGCGTTCAGACTGACCAGCCGCGCCTGATAGGCGGCGTAGAGCCCATGCCCCTTGCCGTTGGCGAAATCTTCTGACGGCGGCAGCTTCTCCGGCGTCCACCCGCGGTTCTTCCAGTGATCGATCAGGCCGTTCAGCGACCTGGGCGTCCACCGCTTGGTGTCGAGCCCTTCGGCCTCCAGCACCTGTTTGCAGACCCGCTCCTGATCGTCGGTGTCGAGAATGGTGAAGCTCGACTTCAGCCCGACCAGCTCGGCATGCCGCCGCAGGATCTGCGCCGCCACCGAGTGAAACGTCCCCAGCCAGCGCAGCCCCTCCGACGACGGCCCGATCAGATGGGTGATCCGCTCGCGCATCTCGCGCGCGGCCTTGTTGGTGAAGGTGACGACCAGCAGCTCCCACGGCCGCGCCCGTCCGGTCGCCAGGATGTGCGCCAGCCGCGTGGTCAGCACCCGCGTCTTGCCTGTGCCGGCCCCGGCCAACACCAGCACCGGCCCGTCCACCGACTCGACCGCCTCGCGCTGCTCGGGGTTGAGCCCGGCCAGATAGTCGGCGGCGGGCGCTTCGACCCCGCCGGGTCCGCGCGAACGGGCCAGGTCGGAGATGCGCGGGGCAGGGGCGTCGGGGAGACTCATCGGGAGAACATAAGGGGCACGGGCGCGGATGTCAGCGCCGGCGTGCGCAACCCCTCACGGAACCGTCAAGCCTGATCGCCGTTCCGCTTGCCAACAGGGTTCAACGGGAGAGACTTCATGGCCGACAACATCAACAACACCGGCGGTGGCGGCAATACAGGCCTCGCCTTCATCATCGGCGGCATCGTCGTGGTGCTGGCCATCGTGGCCTATTTCGTCTTCGTGCGCGGCGGCGCTGCGCCAGAGGCCAAGGAGGTCAACGTCGACGTCAATCTGCCGGAGGTTTCCGCCCCCGCCGTACCGACGACGAACTGACCCATGACCGATCCCAACACCCCCCCGCCCGAGCGGCCGGAAGTGGTCCATCACACCACCATCAACAACCCGCCCCGTAGCGGCGGCGGCGGCAGCTGGATCGCCCTGCTTGTGGGGGGTCTGGTGGTGGTCGTCATCATCATCGCTGTTGTGGTGTTCTCGAACCGCGGCGCGATCGAAGCGCCCGACGGGACAGATGTGTCGGTCGACATCGACCTGCCGCGGCCCGAACTGCCGGATGCGCCGAAGATGCCGGACCTGCCGGACGTGCGGCCGGTCGAGCCGCCGACCATGCCCCAGCCCGGCCCGGACCCCGCCTGAGGCCTCGCCGGCCTCAGCGCAGCTGGTAGCTGACCGTCGCCACGACGCGCACTCGCTTGTCGAGTGATGTCGACTCGCTGTCGATGTCTTCGCGGGCGAGGATTTCGAACGAGCCCTGCGTCGCCTGACGGATCGGACCCAGCGGCGCGCCGGAATCCTTGGCGAACTGCTCCGCGCCTGACCGGGCCGAGGCGGTGGCCTCGGCGATCATCGACGGCCGCACCTCGTTCAGCTTGGTGAAGACATAGGTCGGGGCGGCGAAATCGAGCTGCACGCCCTCGCGCACCAGATCGTTCAACGCCCGCTCGGTCTGGGCCACGCGCTGGACGTCGGTCGTCCGCACCGTCACGCCCTGGGACAGGATGTAGCGCACCACATTCTCGGTCGAGCCGTATTCGCGCGCCCGGGTGTCGGTCACCTGCAAACGGCCGATGGTGATGTGCTCGGCCGGATAGCCCTGACGCGTCAGGAAGGCCCGCACCAACCCGAGGTCGCGGTCGATCTGCGCCTGAGCGATCGGCAGGTCGTCATTGGCGGCCTTGAAGCTGAGCGTCAGGACAGCCAGATCCGCGACCACATTGCGCTCGGCCACGCCGCGCACCGTGACCTGCCGGTTGCCGACCTGTGCGTTGACCACGCCGGAGCCGATGAAGGCCCCGGCGCCGATCAGTCCGATAGCGATCAGACCTCCGAACAGGGCGGGTGGGATGAGGGTCTTGTCGATCTTGTCGAACACGGCGTTTTTCCTTCTGGAGAACGAACCATGCGCCAACCCTGACGGCTGTCAATCGGTCGAATCCTGTTCGATGAAAGATCGATCGCCGCCCGCCCACGACAGGGCCAGAAGCCGGCAGGCCGAGGCCAGGGGCGTCCGCCCCCGCCGCTCGTCGATCCGCTTCATCAGCCCGGCCTGCGACAGGCCGCCGGTCGCCGCGACGGCGTCCAGAACGGTCCAGAATTCGGCTTCCAGCGCCACGGAGGTCGCGTGGCCGGACAGGGAGACGGAGCGCTTCTTCAACATCATCCTCGCCCGAGCAGCGCCTGATCCTCAACCCGGATCCGCCAACCGACGAGTAGCGCATTGGCCAGGCTCCAGACCAGAGCGATCCAGACCTGTCCGAACGCCAACGGCAGCACCGCGATCTCCAACGACGCCACCAGATAGTTCGGGTGCCGCACGAACCGGTACGGCCCGCGCCGGACGAGCGGCGCAGCGGGCAGGGTGATGATACGGGTGGTCCAGAACCGTCCCAGCGTCGCGATGACCCACAGCCGGCCCAGTTGCAGGACTGCGTAGGCCGCCAGCAACCACGCGTTCGGAACCGTCGCCGCCGGTGTGACCACTACGATCGCCGCCAGCCAACTCGCGTGCAGCAGCACGAACAGCGGATAGTGGCGGGCCCCGACCTCGACCGCGCCTTCGGCCAGCAGCCGCCGCGTGTTCCGGTTGGCCAGCCAGAGCTCTCCCAGTCGTTGCGTCGCTACGGCGGCCAGCACGCCCCACAGCCACATCAGGCGTGCACCAGCATCAAAGCGGCCGTGAACCCCGGCCCAAGAGTCGTCAGCAGCAGCGGTCCCCTGGCGCCGTCGTCCAGCATGGCCTTCAGCACGAACAGCACCGTGGCCGCGCTCATGTTTCCGTGGTTGAGCAACACGGCGCGTGTGTGTGTCAGCCCGCCATCCTTGAGACCGAAACAGCTCTCCAGCGCATCGATCACCTTCGCCCCGCCTGGATGGCAAACGAAGCCGCCGACATCGGTCGTCGTCATGCCGTTGTCGGCGAGGAATTTCGCCGCCACCGGCCGGAAATCCTCCTGCACCAAGGTCGGGATGTCGCGGCTGAACACCACCTTCAGCCCGTCGTCGGCGACGTCCCAGCCCATGACGTCGAGGCTATCGGGCCAGGTGTATTCCCGACTCGCACCCAGCGCCGGTCCCTGCGCATCAGAGCGGCAGGAGATCACAGCCGCCGCCGCCCCGTCGCCGAACAGGGCGGTGGCGACCAGATTGCTCTTGGACCGATCCTGGGCCCGGAAGGTGAGGGCGCACAGCTCGACCACCAGCAGCAGCACCCACTCGTCCGGGTGGGCCCTAGCCATGTCGGCCGCCCGCGCCAGTCCGACCACGCCGCCGGCGCAGCCCAAGCCGAAGATCGGCGCCCGCCGTACGTCGGGGCGGAACGGCATGACCTGCATCAGCCGCGCGTCCAGCGCCGGGGTGGCGATCCCGGTCGTGCAGACCACCACGATGGCGTCGATGTCCCCAGGCTCCAGCCCGGCCTGCATCAGCGCCTTTTCCGCCGCCTCGGCCAGCACGATCACCGCATTCTCCAGGAACAGGTCGTTGCGTTCGGAAAAGCTGTGCGGCTTCAGATACCATTCGATCGGCACGCACGAATGCCGCGTCTCGATCAGGGCGTTGCGATAGATCTGCGCGAGCCGCTCGAATCCGCCGTGGGTGGTGGCGAACATCTCCGCCCCATTGGCCGCTACATCCTCCTGGCGCAGAACGTGCGGCGGCCAGGCCAGGGCGAGCGATTGCAGCCGCGGAACCGGCACCGGGGGCTGAGCGGAAGGCATCAAGGCGCGGCTTTCAAAGGAATATTATCGCTGTTAACCCAAGCTACGCTGGGCCGTTCCAAGCGGACGCTACATTCGCTACACTGGAGCCTCCTCCCGGACGCCGCCATGACCCTGATTTCCGCCGATATCGACGATTTCCGCAAGGTCCGCTCCGAGCGGCTGCGCCCGCTGGCGGCGCTCAAGGCATTTCGCCGCCTGATCCGCGACAAGGAAGACACCGTCGAGGTGTTCCGCATCATGCAGGCGCTCAGCGGCCGGTCCGTCTCGCGCGGCTACCGTCGGATGCTGTCGACCATGGAGGGCGGCCGTCAGGCCTTTTTGCGCGAGGAACTGGCCCACAAGCTCGATGACCGGGCCTGGCTGGCCCGGTTCGAGCCCGGCACGGTAGGGGCGAGCTACCGAGCCTTCCGCGAAGAGCGCGGCTTCACCGCCGATGGGCTCGCCGAGGTCGAACGCGAGATCGTGCCCTTTATCGACGCCCCACACCCCGTCATCTGGTACTCGCGCCGCCTGCGCGATGTGCACGACATCTGGCATGTCCTGACCGGCTACGGCACGGACGCGCTGGGCGAGGCCTGCGTGGTCTCATTCTCCTACGGCCAGACCCGCAACCTCGGCTTCGCCTTCATCGGCTGGGGCGCGGCCCGCGAGATCCAGCGCGAGGTGCGCTCCGTACCGGCCCGCCGCGCGGTCTGGCAGGCGTACCGCAACGGCAAGGCAGCGCGCTGGCTGCCGGCCCTCGACTATGAGGCCCTGTTCGAAGAGCCGCTGGAGGCGGTCCGCGCGCGCCTCAACATCCGTCCGGCGGACATCTACCAGGCCGTGCCCGCGGATCTCCGCGCCGGGCTCAAGCTGCGCGGCTGACGACCGCTCTCGGGCGCCATAAGGCCCGCTTGTGTCGTCAGGGCCAAAACCCGCCTTGCGCCCTTGAGGAGCATCCTCCACTTGCCGTGGGTGGCCTCCCCCGATTCCGTTCCTCCCGTCGCCCGTCCGCCCCTGTCGCGGGCCACCTTGCTGGGGATCGGCGGGGTGCTGGTCTGCGCCATGATCTGGGGCACGACCTGGTACGCCATCACCCTGCAGTTCGGGACCGTGGATCTGCTGGCCTCCATCGTCTGGCGCTTCGGCCTGGCCTCGGCGCTGCTGTTCCTCGGCTGCCTGATCTCCCGCCTGAAGCTGCGGCTGACCCGGGCCCAGCATCTGGCCGCCCTGGGGCAGGGGGTCTTCGCCTTTTCGATCAGCTACAGCTTCACCTACGCCTCGGAGACCCACGTCGCCTCGGCCATCGTCGCCGTCACCTTCGCCTCCCTGACGTTCATCAATCTGGTGCTGTTCCGGCTGGCCGCCGGTCAGAAGCCGGCCGCCGCCTCATGGGGCGGCGCGATTCTGGGCATATTGGGCGTGGTGGTCCTGTCGGGCGGCGAGGTGCTCAAGGCGGGATTTGACCGCGAGGCGGCCCTCGGCGTCGGTCTGGCCCTGATCGCCACCACCGCCTCGGCCTTCGGCAATTTCTTCGCCTGGAAGGGCCAGACCCATGGCTCGACGGCCATTCCGTCGACCGCCTGGGCCATGGCCTACGGTACGGGCCTGCTGGTGCTCTATGGCCTCGCCACCGGCGTCGAGTTCACCATCGACCCTACCTTCACCTATGTCGGATCGCTGCTCTATCTGTCGCTGGTCGGATCGGTGATCGCGTTCGGCCTGTATTTCACCATCGCGCGCACCATCGGCTATGCCATGGCCAGCTATATCTCGGCCCTGACCCCGCTGATCGCCATGTTGGTGTCAGTGCTGTTCGAGGGCGCCCGGTTCGGCTGGCCGGCGTTGCTGGCCCTGCTGCTGATCCTGTCGGGTCAGGCCCTGCTGATCCGCGCCCCGAAAGTCGCCGCGGCCTAGCCGAACCAGCCGCGCTTCTTCCTGGGCTTCTCGGGAGCGGTTACGGCCTTCTTCGCCGCTTCCGTCGCCCGTCGCTCGCGCTCGGCCCTGACCCGCATGGCGACGAGGATGGGGATGAGGCCGTGCCTGATGCGGGGATCCTGACGCGGGTCGGTCATGCTCAGTCCTCCAGCTTCGATCCATCCAGAAGCCGGGCGGCGCGCTCGCGTTCCGTTTCGGCCTGTGTCCGCTCGGCCTTCGACCGACCGTGCGCCGCGCGGTTGGCGGTGGCCGTCGCCTTCGCATCGGCCTTCGCCCGCTCCTTGCGCACCCGGTTCAGATTGACGACGTCGCCCATGGCGTCCTCCGCGACAGGGGGCAGGCAGGCGGTTGCCCGACCTCGACCCTTCAGCAGCCTCTCATGGTAGACCTGACTCAGGTCCGCGAACACCTCCAACTCGACTTCAGTCCCACCCGGAACCCGGCCGGGGCCGTCAGGTCCGGGGAGTTTCGGTTTCGACAGCCGGCGGAATCTCCACCGGCTTCTCACCCAGTTCCTCAATCAACCGCCAGCTTCGGGTGCGTTCGATGAAGACCCGGTTCGGAACCTCCTCCGGCACGGCGTCCGCCATGACGGCGTTCATGTCCAGTTCCATGGACTTGCTGCGCAGGTAGTAGCTGTGTTCGGCCCAGCGGTCGGCGCCCGAAGCGACCTTGCGGCAGTCGACGGGCACGACCTTCTTGGGTAGCAGGTCCGCCAACCGGGGGCCGTCCGAACCCAGCCGGTCGGGATTGGCCTTGGTCTTGTCCGAGACCAGCAGCGCACGGTCGCCGGGGTTGAAATAGACAGTCACCTGACGCCCGATCCGCGGCAGCAGCCGCAGCTTGGCTTCGTGTTCGAAGGTGTCGTCGTCCTCGTCGGGCGCTGCCATCATGATCTGGTCGAACAGCCGGACCAGGCTGTCGCGATCCTTGGCGATCAGCGCCTGCAGCCCGTGGCGGAGCACATAGGCGCCCATGCTGTGAGCCAGAAGGTGGAGACGCCGCTGGCAATAGTCCTCTTCAGGCAGGGCTTCGACGAACTCCCTCAGCTTGAGGAAGGCCCGCGCCAGTGCGGGACCCGAGACCCGGGCGTCCTCCCGGTCGCTGTAGTAGGACATCAGGGGGACCGCGCTGCCGTCCGACGGCCAGCTGAAGACGACCACATTTACGTCGCGGCCCTCGACCTTCAGGCTCTGGCCCAGCAGGGCTCCGGCGTCCAGCGCGCCGAGGAACGAGACGTTGAAGCCGTGGATGAAGACGAGGGTGTCGGTCTTCTTTGAGCCCGCCATGACCTTGCGGAGCTCCTCCATGAACATGCCGCCCCCGGTCTTGTTGATGTCGGTCTCGGTCTTGAGGTCCGGATAGACATGCAGGTCCTGCAGCCGGGGTTTGACGGGGTCCTTCTCGTAGTCTGCGTAGCCGAACCGAAGGGCCCCCACGCCGTCCGGGTTGAAGGACTTGCCGAACACCTGGAGCTTGTTGTCGCCGAGGTGATTCCGGTTGGTCACGAAGAACACGCGCACTTTCGCCATCGTCCCCTCCATTTTACCGCCGCGCGCATCGCAAGCGGGAGTTGTGCATATGCTACCCAACAACCCATGTTCGGGCAAGGGCGCGTGTCTGGATCGTGGCCCGGCTTACCGCGAATTCACGGAGGGCCGGGCGGACCTTCCCCTATGCTGCGGACATGATCCGCCTGATCCTCAACCTGCTGTGGTTTGTCTTCGGAGGCTGGGCCGCCGGCCTGCTCTGGCTGTTCGGCGGCGGCGTCCTGGCCCTGACCATCGTCGGCCTGCCGTGGAGCTTCGCGGCCTGGCGGATCGCCAGCTACTCCTTCTGGCCCTTCGGCCGCGAAGTGGTGTGGCGCGACGAACTGGGCGCACACGACGTCGGCACAGGACCGATGGGCCTCGTTCTGAACATCGTCTGGTTCATCTTCGCCGGCTGGTACATCGCCCTGGCGCACCTGCTGATCGCGGTGGCGGAATTCATCACCATCATCGGCATTCCGTTCGCGCTGAAGGACCTCGAGCTGGCCAAACTGGCCCTGGCCCCGATCGGCCGGACGATCCGCGACAAACCCTGACCGGAACTAACCCGGCGAGATCATCTTCTCGGGCCGCACCGCCTCGTCGAACTCCGCGTCAGTCAGATAGCCGCCGCCGACGGCTTCCTCGCGCAGCGTCGTGCCGTTCTTATGTGCGGTCTTGGCGATCTTCGCGCAGGCGTCATAGCCGAGCTTGCCGTTCAGGGCGGTGACCAGCATCAGCGAGTTGTCGAGGCCGCGCTTGATGTTGTCCTCACGCGGCTCGATCCCGACCACGCAGTTGTCGGTGAAGCTGACCGCCGCATCCGCCATCAACCGCACGGACTGCAGGAAGTTGTAGGCCATCACCGGGTTGAAGACGTTCAGCTCGAAATGCCCCTGAGAGCCGGCGAAGGTCACCGCCGCGTGGTTGCCGAACACCTGGACGCAGACCTGCGTCAGGGCTTCCGACTGGGTCGGATTGACCTTGCCCGGCATGATCGAACTGCCCGGTTCGTTCTCCGGCAGTGCCAGTTCGCCGAGCCCCGAACGCGGACCCGAGCCGAGGAAGCGGATGTCGTTGGCGATCTTGAACAGGCTGGCGGCGACCGTGTTGATCGCCCCGTGGCTGAAGACCATGGCGTCATGCGCCGCCAGCGCCTCGAACTTGTTCGGAGCCGTGGTGAAGGGCAGGCCGGTGATGGCCGCGATCCGCTCGGCCACCTGTTCGGCGAAACCGATCGGGGCGTTCAGCCCGGTGCCGACGGCCGTGCCGCCCTGGGCCAGCTCCATCAGTTTGGGCAGGGTCTGTTCGATCCGCTCGATGCCGTTGGCGACCTG
>JALYPS010000332.1 GCA_030856285.1 Pseudomonadota bacterium | reverse complement strand
GCCGCTGCCCGGGCCGGTCTTCTTTGACCGGCAGGAGTTGGCGCTGATCTTGCGGGTCTACGGCCGGATGGTCGCCTCGGGCGAATGGCGCGACTATGCCGTCATCGGCCACAAGGAGGTGGCGGAGTTCGCCGTCTTCAGGCGCTCGGGCGACGCACCCGCCTATCGCATCGAGAAGCGGCCCAGCCTCCAGCGTAAGCAGGGGCAGTGGGCGGTGATCGGGGAGGGCGGCGTCATCTTGAAGCGCGGTCGCGACCTGGGCCAGATGCTGCGAGTCTTCGACAGCCGCAGATTTTCGGTGGTGGAATAGAAAAGGGCTCCGGTTGCCCGGAGCCCTCTCTGTCTTCGGCCTATCGCGCTTTCGCGCTTCGTGAGGCCGTTAGTCCCGGCTGCCGCCCATGAAGGCCAGCAGGAACTGGAACAGGTTCACGAAGTTGATGAACAGGCTCAGCGCGCCGAAGCCCGTGGCTACGCCGAGAGCCGCTTGGTCGCCGCCCAAGGGATAGTAGGTCATCTTCAGACGCTGGGTGTCGAAGGCGATCAGGCCCGAGAAGATCAACACGCCGACGGCGCTGATGATCAGGTAGAGCGTGCCCGACTGCATGAACATGTTGACGATCGAGGCGATGATCAGGCCGATCACGCCCATGATCAGGAAGGTGCCGATCGGCGACAGGTCGCGCTTGGTCGTATAGCCAAACAGGCTCAACGCGCCGAACGCCGCCGAGGTGACGAAGAACGTCGAAGCCAGCGAACCGCCCGTATAGCGCAGGAACAGCACGCCCATCCCGGCACCGATCGATGCGACCACGGCCCAGTAAAGCAGGTTCACGCCCTTGGCCGTCGGGTTCTTCATAAAGAACATCGAGCCGAACAGCAGCACCAGCGGCAGGAACTGCACCACCATGCCCAGCATGGTCATGCCGATGCGGCCATCAGCGGTCTGGCTGAACAGCAGCTGCTGCACCGCCGGCACATTGCCGGTGACGTAGGCCAGCGCGCCGGCCACCACGAGGCCTAGCGCCAGCTTGTTGTAGACGCCCAGCATGAAGCTGCGCAGTCCGGCGTCCACGGCCATATCGGCCGTCGCGGGCGCCGGTCTTGAATAGCCGTTTCTGAAGTCGCTCATCGCGAGATCCATCTCCCATGTCGCCGGCAAACCCGGCGCTGACTGCAAATATCGGTGTCCGGCCCCGTTTCTGCAAGCGAATCCGGACTTGGGCGGTTTCAATTCCCCCGCTACCCTTTGCCGCGTGATCCGCCTGTTCGCCGCCATCCCCATCCCGTTCGACGCCGCCGAGACGCTGGGCCGGCGTAAACGGGGCCTGCCCGGAGCCCGTTGGAGCTCCCTTGAGAACCTGCACGTGACCCTGGCCTTCTACGGCGAGGTGAACGAGCGCACGGCCGACGACCTGGCCGCCGAGCTGAGCCGGATCCCGGGCGGGGCGCTTGATCTCACCCTGCAGGGCGTCGGTGCCTTCCAGGATACGCACTGGACCCGCGCCGTCTGGGCCGGGGTCGCGCCGAACGAGCGGTTGAACGTCCTGGCCGGCCGCTGCCGCGCCGCGGGCGAGCGGGCCGGGATCAAGATGGAGGCGCGCGCCTATCGCCCCCACGTCACCCTCGCCTATCTTAAGCACCCCGATCCGGTCCGGGTCGCGGCCTGGATCACCAGCCACAATCTGCTCGCCTCGCCGCCCATGCGGGTCGGCCGCTTTGGCCTTTATTCCAGCACCCTCACCGAGGGCGGCAGCCACTATGAGCTTGAACGGGAGTATCCGCTGTGACCATCGCGCCCGGCCCGACCATCGAGACCGAACGCCTGATCCTGCGCCCCACGGCCATGGAGGATTTTCCGCGCTGGGCCGAGACGATGGCCGATCCGGCCACTTCGCAGTACATCGGCGGCCCCCAGACCCCTGAAGTGGCCTGGCGCGGCTTCATGGCCATGGCCGGGGCCTGGAGCCTCGTGGGCATCGCCATGTTCTCGCTGATCGAGAGATCCAGCGGCATGTGGCTCGGCCGGATCGGGCCGTGGAAGCCCCTGGGTTGGCCGGGCAACGAGATCGGCTGGGGCCTGCATGCCGACGCCCACGGCAAGGGTTATGGCGTGGAGGCGGCCAGCGCCAGTATGGACTACGCCTTTGACGTCCTGGGTTGGGAG
>JALYPS010000352.1 GCA_030856285.1 Pseudomonadota bacterium | reverse complement strand
GGCCTGCTTCGGACCGGCGCCCAGGAGGGGGAGGGTTGGCGCCGATCAATTCCGCCGCGGCTTGGGGGAGGGGGAGGGGGAGGGGCCGCGGCGACAGGTTTGAAATAGGCGCCGGTTGTGGCCAATCAAGGGCGCGGACGGGCCTCAGCCTGCCTTTGACTGCGGCGGGTTGACGCGGCCCGCTTTCGGTCCGGGAGCCACAGTTTCCTCCTCGTCGGCATAGGGTTCGCCGTCTCCGGACAGCAGGATCGCCATCCATCGTGAGCCCTTGAACTCGGCCAGAACGGCCATGGCCATGACCGCCAACGGCGTCGACAGGAACATGCCCACTACGCCCCAGAGTTGGCCCCACAGCGCGAGGGACAGCAGCACCACCACCGGATCGATGTTCTGGTTGTCGCCCTGCATACGCGGCTGGATCAGGTTGCCGCTGATGAACAGGATGATCTGCAGACCGACCAGCAGGATCGCCGCGGGCCAGTAGCTCTCGAACTGGACCAGGGCGAACACCGGCGGGGCGAGGCCCGCGACAGCGCCGCCCAGCACCGGGATGAAACCGACGACGAAGATGACGAAGGTCCAGAACTCGGCGTTCTGCAGACCCACAGCCCGCATCAACAGCCAGGCCGCGGCGCAGATCATCGCCCCCGTCACCGATTGGACCCACAGATAGCCTTCAACACCGCCCCGCACGCGCTGGAACACCTCCATCGCCTCGGACCGGGCCGCCTTGCCGGGGAACAGGCCGACGATCTTGCGCCGGAACCCGGACTGGGCCGCCAGCAGGAAGCCGAGATAGACCAAGACGAAGAAGGCGCCTGACAACACGCCGGAGGCCTGGCTGGCCGCCTGGGTCAGATAGGCCCGGATATCCAGCTGGGCGATCAGCTGGGTCGCCGTCGGCGCCGTCTCGACCCCGAACAGCTGCGAAACGTCGATCAGAATCTGGTCGATGCGCGGCCCGATGCGGGTTGAAACCCCGGACGCCTCGCTGAAGAAGTTCAGGGCCCCGTTGGTGATGATCGCGATCGAGATAAAGAAGCCCAGCACCACCACCAGCAGGGCGGCCACCCCGGCCCAGCGGCCCGGCACGGGCGTGCGGGTTTCAATCCCCCGCTTCACACCATCGATCATGATCATCAGAAAGATGGCCATGGCCAGCGGCGTCAAAATGCCTCTGAGCCAGTAGACGGCCGCCCCGCCCGCGACGATCGCGATCAGCACCAGGGCGTTGCGGGAGACGGTGGAGGCCGGAAGGCTGATGGGCGTTTTCATCGGCATATGGTCAGGGTCCGGGCGGTCGGCGTCAATCCGGCCTTGAACCGGGAAGGCCGCCGGTAGAGCATGAGCGCCGCCCCCCGACCGGAGTTCCCATGACCGAAACCGCCCCCGGCCTGTTCCTCGGCCAATCCTCCGACAAGGGGGCCGACAAGCCGGAACAGCTGCTGTTTCACCGCGCCAACCGCCACGGCGTGGTCGCCGGGGCCACCGGCACGGGCAAGACAGTCACGCTTCAGATCATGGCCCAGGGATTTTCCGACGCCGGCGTCCCGGTCTTCTGCGCCGATGTGAAGGGCGATCTGTCCGGCATCTGCGTGCCGGGCGCCCCGAATGAGAAATTGCTGGCCCGCGCCGCCGGCATGGGACTGACGCTCACGCCCCGGGCCGCCCCGACGGTGTTCTGGGATCTTTACGGCCTCAAGGGCCACCCGATCCGCACCACCGTCAGCGAGATCGGCCCCCTGCTGCTGGCCCGGATGCTCAACCTCAACGATGTGCAGGAAGGCGTGCTGTCGGTTGTCTTCCATGTCGCCGACAAGGAGGGCCTGCTGCTGCTCGACCTCGACGACCTGCGGGCGATGCTGGTCCATGTGGGCGAGAACGCCGAGCGTATCGGCCGCGAGGTCGGCAACGTCGCCCCAGTCTCGATCGCCTCGATCCAGCGCGCCCTGCTTCAGCTGGAACAGCAGGGCGGCAAGGCCTTCTTCGGCGAACCGGCCCTGAAGCTGGAGGACATGATGCGCACCGGCCTCGACGGCCGGGGGCAGGTCAATGTGCTGGACGCCACGAAGCTGATGGCCAGTCCGCGCCTCTACGCCGCCTTCCTGCTTTGGCTGCTGTCGGAACTGTTCGAACAGCTGCCCGAGGTCGGCGACCCGGACAAGCCGCGGCTCGTCTTCTTCTTCGACGAGGCCCATCTGCTGTTCAACGACACGCCCGACGCCCTACGCGAAAAAGTCGAACAGGTTGTGCGGCTGATCCGATCAAAGGGCGTTGGCGTCTATTTCGTCACCCAGAACCCGGCCGACATCCCCGACAGCGTCCTGGCCCAGCTGGGCAACCGTATCCAGCACGCCCTGCGCGCCTACACCCCGGCCGAACAGCGCGGGCTGAGGGCGGCGTCTGACAGTTTCCGCGCCAATCCGGCCTTTGATACCGCCGAGGCCATCCAGGGTCTGGGCGTCGGCGAGGCCCTGGTCTCAACCCTGGACGAAAAGGGCGCGCCCAATGTCGTGGCCCGGACGATGATCCGCCCGCCCGACAGCCGCCTCGGACCCGCCACCGAGGCCGAACGCGCCGCCGTCATGGCGGCTAGCCCGGTCCGCGGCCTGTATGAGGCTGTGGTCGACCGCGAATCCGCCGCCGAGATCCTCGCCGCCCGGCGCGGCGAGGCCGATCAGGACGCGGCGGACGCCAGGGTGGCTGAAGCGCGGGCCAAGGCCGACGCCCTGGCCGCGAAGGAGGCTGACAAGGCCGCCGCCGCCCGGGACAAGCTGGATGCCCGCGAACAGGCCCGCTACCAGCGCGAAGCTGCCCGCCCCCGCGCCCCGGCCCGCCGCTCGACGCGCGAGACGCCGATCGAGGCCGCGACCAAATCCGTCTTGCGCACAGCGGGAAGCACTATCACGCGGGAGCTTTTGCGGGGCTTGCTGGGCGGGTTGCGGCGGCGTTGAGCGGTCAGCCCGCCAGAACCGCCCGGCACCCGGAGACGAAGGCGGCCCGATCGGCAGGGCTGAGGCTCTCCAGCGGACCGAGCGTCTGGGCGCCGTAGGACATTGATAGCGGGCCGCCGGCCTCGATAGCCTCCAGCACGGCGGGTGAGATGGAGCCTGAGCCCTCTACGCCTGTGACCGATGCGCCGGGGTCCGCCACCAGGGCGTGGGCTTCATTCCCTGCCCCGATCGTCAGCCGTTCCTCACTGCCGATGGGATCGAGGCTGTACCCCTGGGCCTGAAATACCTTGCCTGAGTGCAGGCAGGCGAAACGGGCCACGGATGCGCCGTCCCGGGCAAGCTCAACGCTGACCCCGTCCCCGTTGCGGGACAGTCTCCAGCTGGAGGCCGGAGCCGGAGCCGGATCAGGGGCCGGCGTCGAAGTCGACGGTTCTACCGCTGGTCCGTCAGAGGCATCCGTTCGCGGCGGCGCCTCGCAGGCGCAAAGCGCGAGCACCACCAGAACAGCGCCGTGGGATTTAGCGGACATCCATCAGTCTCCTGCCGATCCAACTCCATCCAACGCGGTATGGCCGGAAGAGTCGCGTTGTTCCCGGCATGAATCCGGCGTCAGTCCCGCGGAACCAGCCGCCACATCCTGAGCGGATGGCGCACGGCGCCCGCCTCCTCGCCCGCTGCAGCGCCGCGGCCCATGTAGAAGTCGGCGCGGACCGGGCCGCGGATCGCTGAGCCGGTGTCGAGCGCCACCACCAGCCCCTGATAGCTGGCCCGGGCGCCGCGCAGATTGCCCCCGTCAGCCGAAATCCACACCAGATCGCCATAGCGCCAATGGGCCGGGTCGACGGCGATGGAGCGACGTGCGGTCAGCGGGATGCCGGCCGCCCCGTTCGGATGGCCGCCGTCATCGGGATCCATGGCGAAGAAGATGTAGCGGGGGTTCAGCGCCATCACCGCCCGTGCCTCGGGGCCGCGATGGGCCGCCAGCCAGGCGCGGATGGCTTCGCCGGAGGTCCCGTTAGGCGGCAGCAGCCCCTGTTCCGCCATCGGCCGGGCGATGCCTGTGAACGGCCGGCCGTTGTCGGCGGCGTAGGCGGCGCGCGCCTGTGTTCCATCCTCGAAGGTCAGATAGCCCGAGCCCTGGATCTGCATAAAGAACAGGTCCTCGGCCCGCATCCAGGCGAGGGCGTTGGTGGGCGACGCGGCCTCCACGTCGGCGCGCACGGGCAGAATCTGACCCCGCGTCCAGCCCTCGGGGCGGGGCAGGACGGGCATGTCGAACTCGGCGTCGGGCGTCCGACGGGCGGCGTATTCCGGCGCGAAATAGGCGGTCATCAGGCCCGGTCCGCCGTCTGCCGTCTGCGCCGCCACGACGATGAAGCCGCTCTCGAAGAAGGCGCGGGCCATCGAAGGCGTCACCGGCCTGGAGGTCTGTTTGATGTGCATCGCCCGGTCGCACTGCGTCCGGGAGGCGGCGTCACGCGCGACGGTGCAGCCGACAGCCCAGGCCTCGAAGGCGGCCAGATGGTCCTCGTCATTCCAGCCAGGCAGGGTCGGGGGGCTTTGCCCTTCGGAAACCGGAGCAGGGCCGGGGGACGGCGAAGGAGGCGGCGCCTCCGTCCCGGTCTCCGGCGCCGGCGGGGCGGCGGGCGTCGTAGCGCAGGCGGCGAGCGTCAGGGCGAGGCCGACAAGGACCGCTGTCCCGGAGAGTCCCCGACGGCGTGCGCCGCCGCTGATCATGCCGCGGCGGGTTCGGTGCGGGCCAGCACCCAGTTGGGGTCGCTGGCGCCGAGGGTGCGTTCGAAGGTCCACAGCTCGGCCACGCGGCGCTCCTCGATCTGGGGCTCGGCGGCCGCGTCGGGGGAGGTCACCGTATTCCGCAGCTCGGCCAGGAAACGGACCTTGGCCGTAGCGCGGTTCTCCTCGGCCGAGGCCTGCTCAAGATCGGCGCGGGCGGGATGGAGGAATTCAGCGACCTCGGTCTCGCCCCGGGTCTCGCGCGCGGCGATGCCGGCCTCGAACGAGGCCATGACCGTCGGGGTCAGGAGGGGTTTCAGCGTCTCGCGGTCGCCGGCGGCGTAGGCGCGGACGATGGTCTCATGCGCCTGACGCGCGCCTTCGAGGAAGCGCAGCGGGTCGAAGGCCGGGTCGCGCGCCTTGAGGCCGGCGATCGAGGCCAGGGTGACGGCGTCCAGCACATGGGGCCGGCCGGCGGGCTGGTCCGGCGCGGATGCCGTCGGCGTCGGGGCGGGCTTGGCCCGGGCGTCCTCTTCCGGCTGGCGGCCAACCTTCTTGCCCAGCACATTATAGAGCTGGAACAGGACCACGGCCGCGATGACGGCGAAGATGACGATCTGGATTTGTACCGGCGGCACTGGCGAACCTTGACTGGCGGCCGGCGGGGGGACCGGGCGCAACGACAGACGATTAGGGGCTGATATAGGGACGCGCAACCTGAACCGCGCCTGTCGGACGGCGAGCATCGTTGCCGCACCCGGCGCCTCGTGCTAGTCGCCGCGCCTTCCCGGCGCCGTATTCGCGCGCCGATCACTCATTCAGACAGACCCGACCGATGACCGACGCCGCGCCTCCTTCCGACGCCAACACCACCGCGCCCGCCGACGCCGCGCCGCAGGGACCCCAGGGCCCCGGCTTCCGCATCGTCGCCCAGTACGTCAAGGACCTGTCGTTCGAGAACCCGAAAGCGCCGGACAGCCTTCGCGTCGACGGCAAGCCGTCCATCGACATGGGCGTCGAGATGAACGCCCAGGGCCGTCCCGACGGCCTGTTCGAGGTCGATCTGCGCCTGACCATCAAGGCCACGACCGACGCCATGACGGTGTTCAACGTCGAGCTGCTGTACGGGGGTCTGTTCGCCCTGCACGGCGTGCCCGAACAGGACATCGAGCCGCTGCTGCTGATCGAATGCCCGCGCTATCTGTTCCCGTTCGCCCGCGAGATCATCGCCCGCGCGACCTCGGACGGCGGCTTCTACCCGCCCTTCATGCTGGACCCGATCGACTTCGCCGGCATCTATGTCGCCCGCCAGCAGTCGATTGCCCGGGGACCTGCGGAAGCCGGTCAGGCCTGACCCTCCGGCGTCAGGCTGCCTCGACCGCCAGCCCGTAGGCTTCCCAAAGCGACCGATCTTTCAGGTTCGCCTTCAGGAAGGCGAGATGCAGCGCCTGCTCGGCCTCGCTGGTGCGTACTGGCAGGGGCCGGGGGCGCAGGCCATAGCCTTGCGCGGCCACCGCCGCTGCGGCGGCGATCACCGAACGCGAGGCGGACAGGTCCAGCCGGCGCTCCTTGCCGCCCTTGAGCTCCAGATAGACTTCGGCCAGCAGGCGGGCGTCGATCAGGGCCCCGTGAAGCGTGCGCTCGACCAACGAGACCTTGAACCGCTTGCACAGGGCGTCCAGCGAATTGGCCATGCCCGGAAACCG
>JALYPS010000200.1 GCA_030856285.1 Pseudomonadota bacterium | reverse complement strand
GACGTGGCCTGTCGTCTTCCGGGCCGACCACGGTCGTGTGGGCTTCCAGCATGGCCCAGCGCCGGGAGAGAGTGTCCATCAGGTCTATCCAGTGGTCCGGGTCACGCCCGCATGATCTTCGCCATCGCCCGGCCCCTGGCCAGTTCGTCGATCAGCTTGTCGAGGTAGCGGATCTCTCGCATCAGCGGGTCTTCGATATCCTCTATCCGCACGCCGCAGATCAGGCCTGTGATCAGGCTCCGGTTAGGGTTCATCGCCGGCGCCCTGGCGAAGAAGGTCTCGAAGTCGGTCCCCGTCTCGAGATGGTGGGCCAGTTCCTGTGGCGAATAGCCGGTCAGCCAGCCGATCAGCTCATCGACCTGCGCCTTCGCCTGACCCTTCCGCTCCGCCTTGGCGACATAGTGTTTGTAGACGCTCGCGACGCTCATCCCGTAGATGCGGTGGTTCGCCATGATCGGTATGCCCTGGCTGGATAGAGATGGGACGACGGTTATATCCGGCTTCGCCGAAAACCGGGTGGAAAGCGCCTCAGTGCCGGAAGACGCGCACGCCGGTGAACGCCATGGCGACCCCCGCCTCGTCCGCCGCCGCGACGACCTCGTCGTCGCGGATCGAGCCGCCGGGCTGGATCACCGCCGTGGCGCCGGCCGCGACCGCTTCCAGCAGGCCGTCAGGGAAGGGGAAGAAGGCCTCTGACGCACAGGCGGACCCTTCGGCCAGCGAATGGGCCAGACCCTTGGCCTCGCCTGCCTCGCGGGCGCGGATGGCGGCGATGCGGGCGGAGTCGCGGCGGTTCATCTGGCCGGCGCCGATGCCGGCGGTCTGGCCGTCCTTCGCATAGACGATGGCGTTGGATTTGACGTGTTTGGCCACGGTGAAGGCGAACAGCATGTCCTCGATCTCCCGCGGCGTCGGCTGACGACGGGAGACGATCTTGAGGTCCGCGGCGGCAATGCGGCTGCGGTCGCGCGACTGGACCAGGAAGCCCCCGGCCACCGAGCGGAACACCTCGCCGGCCGCCAGCGGATCGGGCAGGCCGTCGGTAAGCAACAGGCGCAGGTTCTTCTTCGCCGCGAAAATCGCCCGCGCCTCCTCATCGGCGCCGGGGGCGATGACGACCTCGGTGAAGATGTCGGTGATCAGCCGGGCGTCCGCCCCGCTCAGGGACCGGTTGACGGCGATGACGCCGCCGAAGGCCGAGACAGCGTCGCACTCCAGCGCCCGGGCGTAGGCCGCGGCCAGATCGCTCCCCACGGCGACGCCGCAGGGGTTGGCGTGTTTGACGATGACGCAGGCCGGGCCCTCGAACTCGGCCACAAGTTCATAGGCCGCATCGGCGTCGGCGATGTTGTTGTAGCCCAACTCCTTGCCCTGCAGCTGGCGGGCATGGGCCACCCCGGGCCGCGTATCGCCGGTGCGATAGAAGGCGCCGGTCTGATGCGGGTTCTCGCCATAGCGCAGCGTCTGGGCCAAAGACCCGGCGATGGATTTGCGCGCCGGGGCGGCGTCGCCGACCTGACCGGCGAACCAGCCCGCGACGGCGGCGTCATAGGCGGCGGTGCGGGCGAAGGCGCGGGCGGCCAGCCGCTTGCGCAGAGCCAGGGTGGTGGCGCCGTCGGCCTTGAGCGCGTCCAGCAGTTCAGCCACCGAGGCCGGATCGACGCAGACGGCGACATAGCCGTGGTTCTTCGAGCCCGAGCGGATCATGGCCGGACCACCGATGTCGATATTCTCGACCACGGCGTCGAAACCGGCGCCCGAGGCGACGGTCGATTCAAACGGATAGAGGTCGACCCAGACGATATCGATCGGCCCGATGCCGTGCGCCATCATGGCCTCGGCGTGGTCTGCGGCGTCGCGCACGCCCAGCAGGCCGCCGTGGACGACGGGATGCAGGGTCTTGACCCGCCCGTCCATCATTTCGGGGAAGCCGGTCAGGTCGGCGACGTCCTTCACCGGCAGGCCGAAGCCGGCGATGGCGGTGCGCGTGCCGCCGGTCGAGACCAGCTCGACCCCGAGGCCGTGCAGGATGCGGGCGGCGTCCTCCAGTCCGGTCTTGTCGGACAACGAGACCAGCGCGCGCTGCGGCGCCACGCGGTCCGGCGCGGGGGGAAAGTCGGGAGCGGCGGGCATGGCGGCGTCCGTATCTGGCGTGGGGGTCGGGGAGACGCGCGCCCTCTAGCATCCCGAGCGCCGCGATAGAACCGCCGCGCTCAGATCAGATTTCCAAAATCGACCACGATCGGCTCGCGTCCAATCAGGGACAGGAATTTCCGGAAGTCCGTCCGGGTGAGTCCTGTCGTCGCCGTATTGGTCAGCGGGTGGAAATTGACGAGGTCCGCGTCCCACAGCGCCTTGTCGAGCACGAAGGTCACGCGCCGGTCCGGGTCATTGATCAGTCCCAGCGCGGTGACAGAGCCGCCGCGCACGCCCAGCGTCTCGTACAGCAAGGCCTCATTGCCGAATGACAGACGGTCCGACCCCATGGCGCGATGCGCCCGCTTCAGATCGACCACCGTGTCCTGCCGCGCCGAGATCAGCCACAGCCGGCCCTTCTTGTCCTTGAGGAACAGGTTCTTGGTGTGGGCGCCGGGCAGGGCGGCCTTCAGTTCCATCCCTTCCTCGACGCGGAAGACGGCGGGGTGGTCGTATGTCGTTTGGCCCACGCCGTTCGCCGCCATCCAGTCCAGCAGGCGGTCGCGATCGAAGGTCGGCTCGGTCGGCTTGTCTTGGGTCATGCGGCGCCGCTAGGGATGGAGACGTCCCTCGATACCGCCCGGAGGCCCGCCGTGGAACTGGAATGCTATCCGATGACGCCGACGCCGCCCGACCTCGTGCCGGGGCGGCAGTCGCGCAACTGGATGGACGCCTTCGCCAGCCGCCACCCCTACCGCTGCCTGCCGCTGAACATGGCCAACACCACGGGCTGGGAGATCCTTTGTCCGCTGACCTTCACCGCGGAATGGAACGGGGGGCCCAGTCAGGCGGACATCGTCATCACGCCCGAGCGGCTGAACGCCAATCTGACCCATGTGGTGACCTCGCATTTCTCGCGCGGCGTCCTGACCATGCATCCGCAGTATCTGTTCCGCACTCCGCCGGGCTGGGGCCTGCTGGCCGGCGGTTCGCCCAACCATCTGAAGGATGGCATACAGCCGTTGGTCGGCCTGATCGAGACCGACTGGCTGCCCTTCCCCTTCACCATGAACTGGCTTTTCACCCGACCGGGCCGGGTCAAGTTCGAGAAGGGCGAGCCCTTCTGCTTCATCACCCCGATCGAGCATCGCAAGGTCGAGACCATGCAGCCGGTGATCCGGTCGCTGGAATCCAATCCGGTCATGCATGGCCAGTTCGAGGCCTGGAACCGGGCGCGGACCGACTTCAACAAGCGGCTGGCGTCAGGCGACCCCGACGCGGCCAAGGAGGCCTGGCAGCGCTACTATTTCAAGGGCGAGGTGCCGGAAGACCTGGGCGTCGCGCCGGACACCCACGTCAACAAGCGCCGGCTGAAGAGCCCGCGGATCGGGTAGAAAAAGGGGCTCGCCGTCGCCGGAGAGCCCCTGTTCTGTTCACATCGGCCGGGTGACGCGCGAGCCGAGGTTCTGGATCACCTCGCGGGCGTCGAAGGCGTTGGGATCGCCGGCCGGCTTGGAGCCGCGGCCCATGATGATCTCGGCCGAGGCCTCGAACCGGTCGATCTCGCGCACGTCGAAATCACGGCCGAAGGGATCACCCCACGGGCTCCAGTTGCCGCGGTGGTAGTAGCGCCATGACGGACCCCAGAACGGGCTGTAACGATCGCGGTAGAAGGGGTCGGGAATTCCCTGCAGCCGGACGTCGCGGTCTGTGGCGCGGTTGACCGTGGAGAACCAGTCATAGCCGTTCTCGGCCGTCACCTCGGCGGCGCGCAGCAGCAGTGCCATCTCGACCTGTTGGCGCGAGGTGACGGAGTTGCCGGCGAAGCTGACGCGGTAACGATCGGCGTCCACCCGCTGGTCGGAATAGCCATAGCGGCTGTCGACGCCGGCCGGGCCGTAGGGGGTGGCCGTGGCGCAGGCGGACAGGGCCAGAGCCGCCGTCGCCGCCAGAAGCGCGGGCTTGATGAAACGAAGTCTCATGGGAACTCTCCTTGACGCGACAGTGCGCGCCCTGTCGGCTGAACGGGACATGAACGGCGTGGTTCCGGTTGCCGACAAGTCCCTATAAACGCGAAACAATAAGTACGGCTGCGGCCAACATAAGGAGGCCGGTCAGAAGGGCGAAACCCCTGCGGAAGCGCGGCTCGCTCATCCGTCGGGCCAGGGCGGCACCCCCCAGACCGTAGGCGGACATGGCCAGGACGTCCATGCCGATGGTGGCGAGGGCGAACAGGGTCAGCTGCGGCGCCGCGGGGCGCGTCACGTCCATGAACGGCGGCAGGACGGCGGTGAAGAACAGCACCGCCTTGGGGTTGGCGATCTGGACCATGAAGCCGTCCACAATGGCGCTGCGGCCCATGCGGATGGTCGGCGCGTCGGGATCGGCGGCGGTGCGGGAGGCGCCGCGCAGGGCGTTGATCCCCAGCCAGGCGACATAGAGGGCGCCGCCGATCGAAATCAGCCGGAAAACCTGCGGAAAGGCGACGACGAGGGCGCCGAGGCCCAGCGCCGCGGCTCCGAACCAGACCAGGGTCGCGGCGTTCATCCCGACCACCCCGAGCAAGGCCCCGGCCTTGCCGCGCTGGACTCCGTTGGCGACCGAAAACACATTGGCCGGCCCCGGCGTGACCGCCATGACCGTCATGACCCCGAGGAAGGTCAGATACAGGTGCGGATCGACGGGCAGGCTGGCCATGGCCGTCCTGTCGGTCGGACGGCGAAGTCGGTCAAGCCTGCGAGGGCGCTCAGTAGCCGGTGGAAGGCTGGGTGTTGCGCGGCTGCTCCGGCCGGGCCGGGGCCTGCTGGGTCAGGCCCGCGCGGACCTGATCGGGGATGCCGCGGATCCGGGCCGCGCTGGCGACCCCCGTCGCCACGGTCGAGACGCGAGCCTCCTCGGTTCGGGCCGCTGCGGCGCGGGCCGCGAAATGGCGCTCCAGCATGATCGCGAAAGTCTCGAAACCGGGCGCATAGCGGGCGAGGATTTCATCCACCCGGCTGGCGGCGCGGCGGCGATTGGAGCCGGAGGCCTCAACGGCGGCCCGAATCTCGGCGTTCATCGCTTCTAGCTGGCTGCGGAAAGTCTGCGCCGCGGCCGTGACCTCGGCTTCGCCGGGCGCGGCGGCGGTCGCCGGCGCCGGGGTGGGAGGGTCCTGGGCGAGTGCGGGAAGGGGCGCGGCGAAAACGGCTGCCGCAAGCAGGATCAGACGCATGCGCACGGGAGCCTCCTGTCCGGAATGCCCGATCCTACGCCTCGCCAATCCGGACCGCAGCTTAAATATCCGCGGCCCGGGAAGCGGGTCAGTCGTCGTCGGCGGCTTCGTCTTCATCCTCGTCGGCGTCCTCGGCCAGCGCCTCGTTGGCCTCTTCAGCGGCGGCCTCGACTTCGCCCTGCGCGTCATCAAGCGAGTCCATGGCCGAGCCGAGTGCATAGTCGGCCATCAGGCCGTAGGTGGTCATGTGTTCGGGGTCGTTGGAGGCCCAGGCGCCATTGGCGGCCATGCCGCGCGCACTGGCCAGGGCCCCGGAGGCCTCGACCTCGGCCAGGGCCTGGGTGACGACCGCCTCGAGATCGATTCCGGCCAGGGCCTCGGCGGCGATGGTGGCGGCGTGTTCTGACACCACGGCGGTGAAGGCGGTCACGGCGGGCTGGTATTCGACCCAGAGGGCGGCGATGCGCGTTTCACGCTGCGCCTCGGTCAGGCTCGCGTCCTCGGCGATGACTTCGGCGCGTTCGCCGAAGGCCTCCATCCGGGTCTCGAAAGCTTCGGCGGCGGCTTCGATCGCGTCTTCCGACGGACCGCGCGCCTCGTCGGCGACGGCGACCGACATCGGCAGCAGGGCGAGGGCGGCGGCGAGTGACAGGGCCTTGATCATGGCGGCGCTCCGTATGAGGACGCCGCAAGGTCTGCCGAACGTTGCTCGGCCTCAAGTGAAATCGCGGTAAGGCGGCGAGCGCGAGCCCGCCGCCCTGCCGGATCAATGCCTTACTGCGGAGCGGCGGGCGCGGCGGCGGTTGCGGCCGCCTGAAGGAGCCCGGCCTTGATGGTCGCCGGCGCACCCGTGATCTGACCGCGGATCATCGGACCCATCTGGGCCATCTGCGCCTGGGCTTCCGGGGGCATGACGGGCAGCTGGGAGGTGATGAAGGCGTCCAGCTCATTGGCGAAGGCGTCTGCTCGAGGCTGATAGCGGGCGGCGATGGCGTCCATGTCGGCGTTGGCCTTCACCTGATCCGCGCCGGCTGCGGTCAGGGCGGCCTGCATCTCGCCCTGCATCGTCCCCATGGCCTGCTGGAAGGCCTGCGCCTTGGCTTCAAAGGCGGCTTCCGCCTGGGCCGCCGCGGCGACGGCCGGGTCGGCGGCCGGCGCGTCCTGGGCGAAGACGGGGGTCGCGAGGGCCAGAACGGCGGCGGCGAGGGCGATACGAAGAGACATGTGGCGGTCCTGGATAAGGTCGGGGAGCCCATGCTCCTGTCCACAGGGTGGCGCCGATCCGGAGAAAGCGCGAGGCCATTTGTGCCGCCCCGGGTCCGGGTTAGCGTAGCAGGACACTGGAGTCGCCGATGATCCGCTCCCGCCTCGCGCTCGCCGCCCTGTTCCTGATCGTGTTCGCCGGACCGGCCGAAAGCCAGGGCGCGGGCCGGACCTATGCGGTCGAGGGCGACTGCGGCGGACGGCCCCGCACCCTCGTTCCGATGGCCCCCGGCTATTGTCTGGGCCGGGTCTGGCAGCGGACCGGCGACGAGGGTCCGCGCATGCCGCGCGGCCTGCTGGAACTGCCGGATGGAGACTGGCTGGTCACAGACCTGGGCTCTTGGGACGCCGGTCGCGGCGCTGTGTGGCGGATGTCGCCCTCAGCCGACGGCGGCGTGCGCTGGAT
>JALYPS010000187.1 GCA_030856285.1 Pseudomonadota bacterium | reverse complement strand
ATGGACTCCCTGTCCGAAACCGCCGTTCGCGACGCCGTGGCCGGGGCCGAACAGGCCGGCGCCGTCCAGCGGGTCTGAGCGCCGCCGTGGCTTTCGTCACCCGTTTCGCTCCCTCTCCGACCGGCCGACTGCATCGTGGCCACGCCCTTTCCGCCCTGACGGCGTGGCGCGCCGCGCGCGAGGCAGGCGGCCGTTTTCTGCTGCGTATCGAGGACATCGATCCGTCCCGCTGCAAGCCCGAATTCGAGACCGCCATCCTCGAGGATCTGGCATGGCTGGGGCTGGACCGGGACGGGCCGTTGCGTCGGCAGTCCGAACACCTGGCCGACTATGCCGCCGTGATTGACGACCTGAACGGTCGGGGCCTGCTCTATCGCTGTTTCCGCACCCGCAAGGACATTCTCGACGCCATTGGAGACGCGCCGCACGGGCCGGTCGGAGCGGCGCGGCCGGGCCCCCATCCAGCCGACGAAGAGGCGGCCCTGCTGGCCGAAGGACGGCCGTTCGCCTGGCGGTTGTCGCTCGACGGCGCGCGAAAGGCCCTTGGAGATCCCGTCTGGGAGGCGCTGGCTTTCGTGGAGGAAGGTCTCGGCCCGAATGGCGAGCACGGCCTGATCAGGGCCTGGCCGGAGACGGCGGGTGATGTGGTGCTGGCCCGCAAGGACGCCGGCACGGCCTATCATGTGGCGGTGACCCACGACGACGCCCTGCAGGACGTGACCCACGTCATCCGCGGCGAGGACCTGTTCGAGGCGACCCATGTGCAGGTGCTGATCCAGACGCTGATGGGCTGGCCGATCCCCGTCTATCGCCACCACCGGCTGCTGCTCGGGGCGGACGGTCGGCGCTACGCCAAGCGCGACCGGTCCGTCACCCTGGGCGAACTGCGGGCCGGCGGTTTGAGCCCCGAAACCCTGAGAGCCGAACTGGGCTTCTGATCAGGGCGCCAGCCGCCCGTCGGCGTTGTCGGCGGCGAAGACGACGTCGCGGTCAGGGTGTTCGGACTTGCACCCGGGAGCGCCCAGCCGCTGCAGGACATGGCGGATGACGTTGAGGCGGGCCGTCTTCTTGTGGTCTGTGGCGATGACGGTCCATGGCCCGTGCGGCGTGTGCGTCTCGGCCAGCATGCGATCACGCGCGGCCGAATAGGCGTCCCACCGCTTCTGGGCCTCGCCGTCCAGCGGTGAGACCTTGAACAGCTTCAGCGGATCCTTCACCCGCTCAGCCAGCCGTCCCGCCTGCTCTTCCTTGGAGATGTCGAACCACATCTTGATCAACAGCACGCCCGAATCCGTCAGCAGCCGTTCGAAGCGCGGCGCGTCCTTGAGGAACTGCTCGTGCTGCGCCGGGGTGCAGAACTCCATGACCGGTTCGACCCCGGCCCGATTGTACCAGGACCTGTTGAACAGGACGGTCTCGCCGGCCGACGGCAGGTAGGGGACGTACCGCTGGAAATACCACTGGCTGCTTTCACGCTCGCCCGGCTTGGACAGGGCGACGACGCGGGTCTGGCGCGGCGACATATATTCGGTCAGCCGGGTGATGGACCCATCCTTGCCGGCGGCGTCACGGCCCTCGAACAGCATGACGGTCTTCACGCCCTTCTCAATGGCCCAGGCCTGGGCGTCGACCAGCTTGAGCTGGAGGCGCTCCAGTTCGGCCTGGTAGGTGTCGGACTTGCTCATGCACGGTCTTCCTGATGGAGGCGCAGTCTGGGCCTGCGGGGGGTGGGCGACAAGATCAACGCCCGGCCCGCCCCGTCGCTCCCGATCAGACGCGACTTTGCGCCGACGGCGCCGCCGCGTAAGGCTGTTCCGGTATGAAGCGTGATTTTGCCGATTTCTGGAACCTGCTGTGGGAGCTGACGCTCGGCGTCTGCGCGGCGTTCGCCATGCTGAACCTGTTCGCCCCGGCGCAGGACCTGCCGTGGAAGCCGCTGGACCTGAGCCGGCCGATCGGCCAGGCGACGGCGGCCAAGGTGGCCGATTTCGTCCTGCCCTTCACCGCCGCCCCGGAGGAGACCGCCGCCGTCACCGAGGCCTGTATGCAGGTGCTGCGCGAGGCCGGGGTGCAGGTGGAGCGGGCTCCGGACCTCGACGACGGCGGCTTCTGCATCGTCCGCGGGGCCATCCGCATCACCGGCGGCGCCACGACCCGGCTGCCGGGCGACCCGCCGATGCAGTGCCCTCTGGCGGTGCGCTACGTGATCTGGGAGCGCCAGGTGCTGCAGCCCGCGGCCATGCAGACCTTCGGCAGCCGCGTCGCACGGATCAACGAGGTCGGCACCTACGCCTGCCGCCGCATCTATGGCCAGACCGACCTCGCAGCCCGGCCCAGCGAGCACGCCCGGGCCAATGCGCTGGACATCGGCGGCGTGACCCTGGCCGACGGGCGGCGGGTTTCGGTCCTGACCGACTGGCCCGGAACCGGCCCGGCGGGGGTCGAGGGGTCGAGCTTCCTGAAGCGGATCCGCGACGGGGCCTGCCGGGTGTTCTCGACCGTGCTGACGCCGGACTATAACGAGGCTCACGCCAACCACCTGCATCTGGACGGCGCGCCGCGGTCGCTGTGCGCCATGGGGCCGTCGCCCGAGCAGGCGGCAAAGGACGCCAGGGTGAGGGCGGCGGAATCCGGTTGACCGCACTCCCTTCTCGCGGGAAAAAGTCGAGGCAGTCCGGATTTCGCGCGGCGTCCACACCCGTGCTCGCTCCTTCGCTGAATGAGCTCGTCCAGATGGGCTGACGGGCGTCCCCGTAGGGACGTCTGCCTGGAAAGCGCGTTCAGGAGACGCATTATGGCGACCGGCACGGTCAAGTGGTTCAACCCGACGAAGGGTTTCGGCTTCATCCAGCCCGATGGCGGCGGTCAGGACGTTTTCGTCCACATCACCGCGGTCCAGAAGGCGGGCCTGCAAGGGCTCGATGAAAACGCCAAGGTCGAATACGAGCTGGAATCCCAGCGCGGCAAGACCTCGGCGATCGACCTGAAAGTTCTCTGAACCCAAGGCTGACACCATCACAGGACGGGCGCGGCGGCTTCGGCCCCCGCGTCCGTTTTCGTTTGGGCCGCGGTCGTCGGCCCTTCGGGACCTCCCGACCCGACGCGGCCTGGGCGCTGGGCCGCGTGGGGTCGAGAAGGCGCAGCCTTCTGACCGCGGCCCGATGAGAGTTGCGCGAGGACGATGGCGACCAGCACGACCGCTCCACCCACCGCCTGCACGGGCGTCAGGGTCTCGGCGAAGATGAGCCAGCCGAGCAGGGCGGCGACGACGGGCTGGATCAGGACGGTCACGGCGGTCAGGGCGGCGGGCAACCGGCCCAGCGACCAGGCCACGCCCCCCTGTCCCACCACATGCATGACGCCGAGACCGACGCAGGCGGCCCAGCCGGCCGGCGAGGCGGGCCAGATGTCCTCGCCCAGCGCGAGGGCGGCGGCGAGCAGCAGGGGCGCGCCCAGCAGGGTCGACCACAGCATCACCCGCATGGCGCCGGCCGTCCGGCGCGCAGTTTTCACGGCGAGGAAATAGCCCGCGTAGAACAGGGCCACCGACAGGGCGAACAGGTCGCCGAGCAGCGGGTTCGACCCCTGCCGCCCGTCGGCCCCGGCCGACATCGCAAACGCCCCCGCCATGGCGAGGCCCAGCGCAACCACGAACAGGCGGCGCGGCCGGTCGCGGAAGGCGAACCAGCCGAACAGGGTCACGACGACGGGGGTCAGGTTGCAGAGCACGGTGGCGTTGGCCACCGAGGTCATGAAGATCGAATAGTGCCAGATGGCCAGATCGAGCACGAGAAACAGCGCCGCCAGCCCCATCCATTTCGTGGGCAGGCCGGGGCCGCCGCCGCCGGGCCGGGCGGTGAGGATCAGCAGCAGCGGCGCGGCCAGGGCGAAACGCCAGAAGCCGGCGGCGGCCGGGCCGGTCTCGGTCAGCCGCACGAGGATGGGGGCGAGACCGAGCACCACGGCGGCGAGGATCAGCACGATCAGGGCGGCGGTGCGGGTGGCGGGCATGGGGCGGGTATAGAGCGCGCGAGGGGCGGGCGTCATCGGTCCTGTCAGCGTTCCTTCTCCCCTTGAGGGAGAAGGTGGCCCGGAGGGCCGGATGAGGGGGCTGTTTCCGCGCCCGTATGGCGGAAGACCAGCGGCTTGCCGGATGGATGGGTGTCTCACCCCTCATCCGTCTCGCTCCGCGAGCCACCTTCTCCCTCAGGGGGAGAAGGGTCAGTTGGTAGTCCCGCCAAAAATCGCCAAACCCTGTCATTCCGCCCCCGCCGCCGCCCGCACGGCCTCCAGCCGGGCCAGTTCGATCTTCAGGTCCTCGTATTCCGGGGGCAGGTCGCGGCCGGCGATCAGGTCCTGGGCGAGGGTCAGGGCGCGTTCGCGCAGGAACATCCGCATCATGGCCTGACCGGTTTCGAAGCGGGCGTCGGCCTCGGCGACGTCCTCGTCGGCCCATTCGAGTATGCCGTTCAGACGGGCGATCTCGGACGCGGCGCGGGCGAGGCGGATGGCGTTCAGCCCCTCGCCGGCCTTCAGCGCATGGGCGGCGTTAGCCAGGGCGCGGCGGGCGAGATCCTCGGGACGGATGTGCAGGGGCGCGCGCCACGCCGCCAGCACCGCCGCCTCGTCGGGCGGGCCGCCGTCGGGCGTCGGC
>JALYPS010000146.1 GCA_030856285.1 Pseudomonadota bacterium | reverse complement strand
CGCCGGTGCTGGTCGTGCCGGCGGGCCACTATCTGATGATGGGCGACAATCGGGACAATTCGCTGGACGGCCGCTTCTCGCCTGACGTCGGAGTCGGCCTCCTGCCGGCGGACCATGTCATCGGTCGGGCCGAGATCGTGGTGGCGTCATGGCATCCGGGGGCGGGACTGTGGAAGCCGTGGACATGGTTCAACCTGCAGCCCGGCCGGTTGTTCAAACAGGTCCGTTAGCGGCGCTCAAACTCGGCGATGCTGAGCGCACCGTCGCCGTTCTGGTCCAGGCGCTCGAAAGCGGCGTGGTCCGTCTGCGCCGTCCGCGCCAGCGACGGGGCGGCGACCGCTCCCAGCGCCAGTCCGGCCGTGGCCGCTGCCAGTGTTTGCCACAGGCGCGTGCGTCGAGCGCGAGGACGGCGTCCCAGCCCGGTCTCGATAAAGCCACGCACCGCTTCGCTGGCCGTCTGCCCGTCGTCGCGGCATCGCCTCATGAAGGCGAGCTTGGTCTGGTAGGGGAGCCGGACCTCAAGGGTCTCGCTCTTCTTCGGGGGCTTTGGCGCGGTCATGCCAGGACATCCTGTTTCACGGAGTGGATGAAGCCTCGTTGGCGCGCGGTCCGCCAGTGAATAATCGGCAAGGCGCGCCGATGCTCAGCCGTACATGTCGCCCAGATAGACCCGGCGCACTTCCGGGTCGCGGATGACGTCTTCGGCCTTGCCCTCGAACAGCACCGAACCGCCCGAGATGATTGAGGCGTGGTCGATGATCTCGAGTGTCTCGCGGACATTGTGGTCGGTGATCAGGACGCCGATGCCCTGACCCGCCAGATAGCGGATGACCTGACGGATGTCGGCGATGGCGAGGGGGTCGATGCCGGCGAAGGGTTCGTCCAGCAGCATGAAACTCGGCTTGCCCGCCAGCGCCCGCGCGATCTCGCAGCGCCGCCGCTCGCCGCCCGACAGGCCCGAGGCCGGGGCGTGGCGCAGGTGGTCGATGCGCAGTTCTTCCAGCAGGCGGCTGGTCTCTTCGGCGATGGCGGCATGGCCGGTGTGGTGCAGTTCAACCACCGCGCGGACGTTCTGCTCGACCGTCATGCCGCGGAAGATCGAGGCCTCCTGCGCCAGATAGCCCAGGCCCATGCGGGCGCGCTGGTACATCGGCTGGGCCGTGATGTCCTCGCCGTCCAGCCAGATCGTGCCCGAGTCGGGCGGGATCAGGCCGGTGATCATGTAGAAACAGGTGGTCTTGCCGGCGCCGTTGGGGCCCAGCAGGCCCGCAACCTGACCCCGCTCGACATGCAGGGAGACGTCGCGCACCACCTGCCGCTGACCGAAGGAGCGGGCGATGTTCTCAACCCGCAGGCCCGTCGGGCGCACAGGCTCGGCCGCCGGGATCGCCGGGGTCTCGATGACATTGAGGGCTGAGAGTTCCTTGCGCGCCAATGTTCAGACAGAGCCGGGGCTCAGTTCCCGCTGCTGTCTGGGTAGAAGACGCCGCGGATGCGACCGCCGTTCGATCCGGCGCCGCCGGCCATGGTGACCGCCTGGGTCTCTGTATTGTAGGTCAGCCGGCCGCCCGTCATGACATTCTGGCCCTGGGTCACGATGACGTCACCCGTCATGACCACCAGATTGTTCCCCGGAGTATAGACGGCCCGGTCGCCGCGAATGGTCTGGTCAGGCGTGACGAAGTAGACGTTTCCGATGGCCTCTATCCGCTCGATCCCGATATCGGCCCCGGAACCATTGATGGCGTCGGCGCGGAGGCGGTTCTGACCCTGTATGACTTCAGCGCGCCCGCGCAGGGACAGGCTGTTCGGCGTGGCTTCGCCGGCGTCAGCGCCATAGGAGATGGCCTCGTTACCCAACCGGGGAGCCGTCTGGGCGTCGCCCACGGTCGGCAGGGCCAGCAGCGCCAGCGTCGTCGCCGCGATAGTCAGCACTCTGGTCTTGGTCATCGGTTGGAACCTCCGGCGTTGATCGTGCCGCGTATCTTGTTTTCGCCGGAGCCTCGAAACTCGACGCGCCCGCCCTGGTCCCGGATCACATAGGACGAAGCGGAGATGGTTCCAAGCGGGCCGGAGCCCTGAACGCCCTTGTTGCCGGTCACAATCCCGGTGGCGGTGTCGACCACCGCCTCGGGCGTCACCAGCGTAAAGCCTGAGCCGCCGTCGGAAATCCGCACGTTCGGACCGATGGTCACGGTCTTGCCGGCCTCGTCATAGACCCCGCCGTCGGCGGTCAGGGTGGTCACCTTGCGGCCGCCCAGGTTCAGGCGCAGCGCGGGGCCGACCAGCCGATAACGGCCGGTGTCCGGATCGCGCACGGCGCCCCTGGCGCCGATGACGAAGCTGCGGCCCGCGGCGTCCTGGCCGTGGAATCTCAACGTATCGAGGCGAATCTCGCGGCTGGTCCCGGCCTTGCGCTCTACGTCGGACATGACGCTGCGCAGCACGATCCAGCTGAGGGTGCCGCCCGCCAGGACGACGATCGCCACCGGCAGTATCCGGCGCAGCAGTTGGACCCGCCGCGACCGCGCGCGGAAGGCCTTGGCCGTCGCGGCGACGCGGGCCTCGTCCTGATGGGCATGGCTGTCGGCGGGATCGGTCATCAAGTGTGCGCGAAGACGTCCATCTCGTCCCAGCCGGCCAGATCGAGCGCCGAGCGGGTGGGCAGGAAGTCGAAACATTTGCGGGCCAGCTCGGCCCGGCCCTCGCGCGCCAGCATCTCGTCCAGCCGCACCTTGGCCGCGTGCAGGTACAGGACGTCCGAGGCGGCGTATTCCAGCTGCGCCGGCGACAGTTCGGCCGCGCCCCAGTCGCTCGACTGCTGCGCCTTGGACAGATCGACGCCGACCAGCTCGCGCACCACGTCCTTCAGACCGTGTCGGTCGGTGTAGGTGCGGGCCAGTTTCGAGGCGATCTTGGTGCAATAGACGGGCCGGGTCTCGACGCCGAGGTGCAGCTGGAACATGCCTATGTCGAACCGGCCGAAATGGAACAGCTTCAGCACGCCGGGGTCAGTCAGCAGCCGCTTCAGGTTCGGACAGTCATAGCCCGGGCGGTTCATGCGCACGACGTGGGCGTCGCCATCGCCAGCCGAGAGCTGGACCACGCACAGCGGGTCGCGGCGGAAGCGCAGCCCCATGGTCTCGGAATCGATGGCGACCTCGGGGCCGAGATCGAGGCCGTTGGGCAGGTCGCCTTCGTGGAAATGGATAGTCATGCGGACAGTCTCGCGGGAACCCAGCCCCTCAAGTAGCCGAGCGCCGCGCGCGAGGCGATAGGGGCCCAAAACAAACGGCGCCGTATCACCAGGATACGGCGCCGTTCAAAAGATGGTGCCCAGGAGAGGACTCGAACCTCCACGACATTTCTATCACTGGCACCTGAAGCCAGCGCGTCTACCAATTCCGCCACCTGGGCCCAGACGTTTCGCGCTTGCACACGTTTCGCCCGGAAGGCGCGGACCCTTAAGGCAGGGTCCGGGGCCGGTCAACAGGGATTTGCGGCCTTTGCGTTGCGAGCGCCGCGGCCATCGTCTAATCCCCGGCGCGTCGAGGGTTTCGCTTCCTCGCGCCGCCGCCTTTCGGAGCCTGCCATGAACGAAGTCGCCCCCGGCCTTGTCACCGTCTTCGGCGGCTCCGGTTTCGTCGGCAGTCAGGTGGTCCAGGCGCTGGCGCGGCGCGGCTGGCGCGTTCGCATCGCCTGCCGCCGTCCCGACCGGGCTTACAAGCTCCAGACCTCGGGCCAGGTGGGACAGCTCCAGTCGGTCCGCTGCGACGTGACCCGACCGGAGGACGTCGAGGCGGCCCTGCGCGGCGCCGACGCGGCGATCAATCTGGTCGGCATCCTGTACGAATCGGGCCGCCGCACCTTCCACGCCCTGCACGTCGAGGCCTCGCGCAACATCGCCGAAGCTTGCGCCGCCGGCGGCGTCGGCCGTCTGGTCCAGGTCTCGGCCATCGGCGCCAACCCTGAGAGTCGCTCGGACTACGCCCTGTCCAAGGCCGCGGCCGAAATGGCGGTGCGCGAGGTCAAGCCGGACGCCGTGGTGATCCGCCCGTCGATCGTCTTTGGAGCCGGCGACGGCTTCCTGAACCGGTTCGCCGCCCTGGCCTCGATGGCGCCGGCCCTGCCGCTGATCGGCGGCGGCCAGACGAAATTCCAGCCGGTCTATGTCGCCGACGTGGCCGAGGCCATCGCCCGCGCAACGGCGGCGCCCGAGGCCGCAGGCCGCACCTTCGAACTGGGCGGACCCGCCGTAATGACCTTCGAGGACGTGCTGAAGCTGATCCGGCGCGAGACCTATCGCAGCTTCGGCCTCATCCCCCTGCCGTTCTTCGCGGCGCGCGCCATCGGCTCGGTGGCCCAGCTGACCGCCATGGTCGGCATCGCCCCGGTGCTGACCCGCGATCAGGTCCTGCTGCTGGAGAGCGACAATATCGTCGCCGACGGCGCCGAGGGACTCGCTGCGTTGGGCATCGAACCGACCGGCATCGAAGCCATCGCCTCGTCCTACCTATGGCGCTATCGGCGCGGCGGCCAGTTCGCGGAAGCTCCGGCGACCTGAAGGCTCAGTAGAGCCAGATCGCCAGGAGGCCGACGGTTCCGGCCAGAATGCGCCAGGCCGAGAACGGGGCGAAGCCGTAGCGGCCCACGAAATCCACCAGGAAGCGGACCACGAACAGGCCGCTGATGAAGGACACCACGAAGCCGATCGCGATCAGGCCGGCGACGTCGTTCGTGATGAGTTCGCGGCTCTCCCAGAAATCCAGGCCGAACGCCCCGACCATGGTCGGGATGGCCAGGAAGAAAGAGAATTCGGCCGCCGCCTTCTTGTCGACGCCCAGCAGCAGGCCGCCGACGATCGTCGCGCCGCTGCGCGACACGCCCGGTATGATGGACAGGCATTGCCACAGGCCGATGCCCAGCGCCGTCTTCCATGACAGCTTCATCGCATCCTCGGTCAGCTCGTGCTGTTCCAGCGTCACGACCCCGTCCTTGACCCGACGGCGCAGGCCCATGGTGCCCGCATCCGACCAGCGTTCCAGCACGATCAGGGCGACGCCGCCGACGATCAGCATGACGCAGACGATGGTGGTGTTGAACAGTACGTCCTTGATAAAGCCGTGAAACAGCAACCCCAGCAGCGCGGAGGGGAAGAAGGCCAGCAACACCGAAATGGCGAACCGCCTCGCCGCCGGATCCTTGCCCGGCAGGCCCAGCAAGACCTTCCACAGTCGGGCGAAATAGACCGCCACGACCGCCAGGATGGCGCCCAGCTGGATCATGACGATGAAGGTGTCCCAGGGCGTGTTGGACAGCCCAAGAGCTTCCTTGGCCAACAGTAGATGGCCCGTCGAAGACACCGGAATGAACTCGGTCAGGCCCTCGACCAGGCCCAGAATGATCGCCGCAATCCAGTCCGCCACGCACGCCCCCGAAGACTAAGGGCCGTCAGTGCGCGCCCGGTTCGGGCCCCACATAGCGCAGTCGCGCCCGGATAGGCGAGCCATTCGTCGACTGATCCAGCGCATGGCCCAGCAGACCGGCCAGCCGACCCAGCAAGAGCAGGTCTCCGGCGGCGTCGCGCGGCAGTTCCAGACGGCGCGCGACGACCGCCAGCGCCAGGCCGAAATTCGCCTGTCTCCCGGTCGCCGCCTCACCCTCCTGCACCGCCCGTGACAGGTCGGAAGGCAGGTCAGCCGCGCCCATCAGCGCGACGGCCCGCGGATCGCCGGCCGGGTAGTCAGCGCTGCCGAAGCCCGCCAATCCACCCGCGGCATGGGCCCTGCGCGCCGCGTCGGTGGCCTGACGGCGCACCGCGACGACCCAGTCCGAGGCCCGCGTCAGCTCGGCCATCGCATCGGACCCGGTCAAGG